>JAJFHK010000001.1 GCA_021775655.1 Filomicrobium sp.
GTCACGCGCCTGTGGCTGAGGCGACGCCTGCGATGCGCGGAAGGGCGCTGGATCTCGGCTTGCGATTTGCCGGGGCGGCGGCGCGGCGGCGCTTATGGACGCAGAAGCGGCAGACGCTGATGCCGGCGCCGCAAGAAGGACAGACTCCGGCGACGCCGAGCTACAACGACATTGAGCTGCAAAATGCCACGCTCGAGCCAGACGGTAGTGTCTCGCCGAATCTAACGGTCAAGGTTCCGACCAAGATCCTGCCCCTGATCGGCTTCTCGGAAATCGATATCGAAGTGGCATCCAATGTCGCATGCGGCGCCAAGCGTCTGGAACTCTCCCTGGTTCTCGACGTTACGGGATCAATGGATAGCTGGGTCAATGGCAAGAAAAAGATCGACTCAATGAAAGAAGCGGCTGAAGACGTCGTCGACATCTTCGAGCGCAACATGCAGGCCGGCGCCACACGTATCGCGCTCGTGCCTTTCTCGGAGGCTGTCAACGTTGGTTCGTATGCCGATGCTGTTCGGGGTTCGACCCAGGTTGGAACGAGCACGAATGTCGGCGAGACCGTTCTCAAATTCCGCGACGACGACTACGACTGGAAATACTACAACGTGACAACCTGCGCTTCCGAGCGCCTGGGCAGCCACAAATATAATGACACTGCCCCAAGCTGCTCAGGCAATTCTTGCTCGGCCCCAGTCGGACACGTTTATACGTCCAACGGAACGTGCAGACCAGGCAACGTCATCCAACCACTTACCAACAGTGTCTCGTCACTTCGCTCGCAGATCCAAAGCTACTCTCCGAACGGCGGCACCGCTGGCCACATCGGCGCGGCCTGGGGCTGGTATACGGTGTCACCGAAATGGAGCGGCGTATTCACAGGCGACGCAGCGCCGGAAGCCTCCAACCCGGAAGAACTCATCAAGGCGACCATCATCATGACGGACGGTGAGTTCAACGAGCAGTACAGAAGTGGCGTTGACGATGACAACACCTATTACTCGGCCAACAACGGTTCGTCCAACAGCCAATTTGCCCAAATCTGCGAAGCCATGAAGGACCCGAATGGTGACGGTGTCTATGACGAAGACGACTCGGTGATCGTTTACGCGGTTGGCTTTGGCCTTAGCGAAAGCAGCTCAACGGCTCAGCGCCTTAAAGACTGCGCAACCGACGACACCAAATGGTTCTTCCCTTACGACGGCGAAGAGCTTCGGGCAGCCTTCCAGTCGATCGGCAAGCAGTTGTCAGGTGGCCAGGTCGGCAAAGCGGTTGTCCGCCAGTAGGCCAGGTTTCAAAGAATGAATTGGAAAGGGCGGCTCTCGAGCCGCCCTTTTTTCACGGGTGCGCTCAGTGGTGCTTGCCTGGTTGACCGAATTATCTGCAGTTGAGCGAGTGTCTGGTTTTGGTTGGCCCGCAACGAACGCACCGACTTACTCTTGCAGCTAGCTGAGCCAAAAATTGTCTTTTTTTTCGCGAATTGCTTGAGATGCAGCGGCCCCGTTCGCAACGCTAGCCGATACATCGAGCTTGCGCTGTTCAGCTTCGAATTGGCTGTTTGTGACGTTGGCCACGGGATCAATGTCGTTCGGTCTTTGGCACAGAGGTGTTGGAGCGGTCTAACAGGATTAATACTATTTCCCTGTTCTATTCGGCGGCTGATCAAAAAAATTAATCGCCACTTCACCACTTGAAAATAAAGGCAATTGCATATCGAGGTTAGATAAAATTTTCTCGGTTTGCGAAACACGTATACAAGGGAATGTCGGCAAACTCTCCTCCAACGACAACAAGAGCCAACTGTGTCAAGGTGAGAGAGAGATATGAAACAACATAAAACCGGTGCGTCCTACCTTAAGGACAAGAAAGGTACCGTTGCCCCACTGTTCGGACTGATGGTCATTCCTATGTTAGCCATAACTGGCGCAGCGATCGATATCGGTCAGGCGATCACGGCCGAAACGAACATGCAGAACGCACTCGACTCGGCAACTGTTGCCGTTTGCGGCGGCGGTACTGGCAACCAGTCGACCGAAGAAATTCTACGCGCGTTTCTGACCGCAGAACTCGACGGCACGAAATTGAGCATGGCTCCGCCTGCCGATCCGGATGGCAATACTCAAGCCGCCGGCGACAATGAGCTTGAATTGATCGACACGGAGTTCGATGCGGCGACAGGCAGCCTTAACCCGAAAGTCAAGACCACGACTCCGACCAGCATTTTGAGGCTCATCGGCATCAACGAAATCGACCTCGAAGTCGAATCGAGCGTCAAGTGTGGCGCCAAGCGGCTGGAACTCTCCGTCGTGGTTGATGTGACCGGATCAATGGATAGCCGTGTCAATGGCACGAAGAAGATTGACTCGATGAAAGCCGCCGCCACTGACCTGCTCAACATTTTCGAGCGGAACATGGACGCAGGCGTCACAAAGATCGGCATGGTTCCATTCTCCGAATCCGTGCGGATCCCTGAATCGCTACAATCGCAGGTGAGAGAGTATCCCTCGCACACTTATCGCTTCAGAAATCGGAACGGCCACTGGTCGACCTACATTCTCACCGACTGTGTGACGGAGCGTAACGGCAACCATCGCTTCACCGAGGATGCCCCTGGCCCAGGCCGCTGGCTTAACCCAATGTACTCGTCGAACGGCAACTGCAAGCCTTCACAGTCGCTGATTCCGATGACGACCGACCATGCTCAACTGCAAACCGTCATTGATGGCCTGCAGGCATCCGGAGGCACCGCGGGTCACCTTGGCACAGCCTGGGGTTGGTACATGCTGTCGCCGGAGTGGCAGTCGGTATGGCCTGCGGGTTCCCAGCCGGAAGAGCACAACGAAGATGAGTTGATCAAAGCAACTATCCTCATGACGGATGGCGACTACAACACTGAGTATTGCCGTGGCGTGAATGACTCAACAATCAACTGCAACTCGCCGAACGGTACTTCGAAGGCTCAGGCTGAAGAACTGTGCACTCGCATGAAAGAGTCTGGCATTGTCGTCTACGCAATCGGCTTCGGCATCTCCTCGGGTTCATCCCAGGAAAGGCTGATGAAAGACTGCGCAACCGACGACACCAAATGGTTCTTCCCATACGACGGTGAACAACTCCGCGCAGCCTTCTCGACCATCGGAAAGCAGCTCTCGGGCGGTCAAGCAGGCAAGGCAGTGGTTCAGCGCTAAGCGCCAAACTCAATACTCAAGAACTCGAAAGGGCCCGGTCTCGCGACCGGGCCCTTTTTTGCTTTTCTCACGCGGCTGATCCGTGCTGGCGCACGAACAGCTCCGATCGGGGAGAGCGTTTTGGTTGGTCAACACTCAGCAAGCTGGTGTTGAGCTGAAATGACAAAAGGCCCCGTGAGGGGCCGTTCTTATTTCTCACGCGGCTGTTTCTGCGCTCTTAGCGCAGACCGCTCCGAAGTGGCGCCGCATGCGGCGGGTCGCCTTGCTCCCGGACACTGCTAGTTCGTCAACTAAGGAAGACTGAAACGACAAAAGGCCCCGTGAGGGGCCTTTTGAGATGCCTGATGTTTTGAATATCAGGCGGCTTTAACATCGAAGGCGGGCGCGTTCTTATCCCCCTTCAGTCCTACTTCGGATTTTAGTGCGATACCGATGTACCGTACCCTTCCTGCAATCTTTGCTTTTTGAACTCCCAACTCTCCGAATTCACGTCGCAGACCCACAAGACCCACGCCAACTTCGAGAAGCAGCCGCTCGAAGACCCGCCCAACGCCTTCATCCTCAACAAGAGCACGTACTTCCCGATCAACACGG
>JAJFHK010000002.1 GCA_021775655.1 Filomicrobium sp.
TTGGCCATCCAGATAGGTCAACCGCGTTCCCCTTGAGTGATTCGCACAGACTCCCAAACAACGCCTGCCGCCTCCATTTGGTTCGACGCCACCCCCTGCCTGATGCTATTCGAAACAGTCGAAAAGATGGAATTCAGCGCACTTCTTGGTCAAAGAGTGTGTTTTTTCCGCCTACGACTCTGAATAAGAGCCTGAATAATCGAGAAAAAATGGCGCGAAGCCGCCGATGGAGACGACATGGCCGATAAGCCCGTTCTGTGGATTACGCGCAAACTTTCCGATGCAACCGAAGCCCGCGCCGCCCGCGATTACGATGTCCGGCTCAACCCGGAAGATCGCGTTTTTGCGCCGGACGAGCTTGTTGCCAAAAGCAGCGAAGTCGACGCGATCCTGCCCTGTCATTCCGAACTGTTCAACGCTGACGTCGCCGCGAAAATGTCGGATCGCGTGAAGATCATCGCCAACCATTCAGTCGGCGTTGACCATTGCGATCTGAAAGCATTGAAGGCCAAGGGCGTCGTTGTCACCAACACGCCCGATGTACTTTCAGACGCAACGGCCGAAATCGCGCTTCTGTTGATGCTGGCAGCTGCCCGCCGCGCTGGTGAAGGTGATCGGCTCGTTCGCGCTGGTAACTGGAATTCATGGAGCCCGTCCTTCATGGTCGGCACCCAGATGACGGGCAAGCGGCTCGGCATTGTCGGCATGGGCCGCGTCGGCCGTGCATTTGCGAAAATGGTTCAGGGCTTCGGCATGGAGATCCATTACTACAACCGCTCACGGCTTTCGCCTGAACAGGAAAATGCTGCCATTTACCACGCCACGGTCGAAGACCTTTTGCCGAATTGCCAGTTCATCTCGTTGCATTGTCCAGCAACGCCAGAGACGATGAATCTGATGAACGCAGCCCGCCTCAGTTTGCTTCCCGACGGAGCTGTCCTCGTCAATACGGCCCGCGGCGCGCTCGTCGACGAAGCCGCTTTGATCGATGCATTGCGTTCTGGAAAACTCGCGGCAGCAGGCCTTGACGTGTTCCAGGTAGAGCCCGGTGGCAATCCGGAGCTCTCAAAACTCGAAAACGTCTTCATGCTCCCGCACATCGGCAGCGCGACCAGAGAGACCCGCGATGCGATGGGCTTCCGTGCGCTCGATAATCTCGATGCATTCTTCAGCGGCAAGGAGCCACGCGATAGGTTGGTGTAGGCCCGACGTCTGGCCCGGAGAAAGATTCAGTAGGGCGATGCAGACTTCTCTGTGTTCTTAATTCTTTCAGCGCCGGCGAAGAACACGAGGATGCTGGCCGGTTTGGGGCTGGTCGCGGTGCCGTCGTGCGGTTCGCGGATAGCTTCCATCAACGTGTCACCCTTGCGGTAGATTTTCTTGCCCAGCTTCGGGCCATAGTCGACGGTGATCTCTCCATCGAGCATGTAGCCGAACAGCGGCACGTCATGCTTATGCCATCCGGTTGATTGCCCAGGCATCATCGTTACCGTTGCGGCAGTCACTTTTGCCGGTGAGCCTGTTGGATAGCTGATGGGCTGACCGATGACTGTCTGTTGGGTGGAGAGAAGAAGCTCAACAGCCGGCGCCGGCGCTCGTGCGTATGAGAACCCGCCCCAAAAACAAAGAATGCTCCATGCCGCAATGGCAGTTGCACCAATCGCGGCACGTGAAATTGATTTCATCGCCAGTTCCCCCAAGTCATTGGCAAATTGTATTGCCCCGCCGACGCGAATGTTATCGAAGGCCGATGCGCGATAATTGGCGGATTCGCAAGAGAGTAGCACAACGGCGTTGACGCGCGCTTATCTAACAGTCGCTTCAATAGGCGCATCGGCTTTATCGCATGGCCCGCCGGTCGGAAATCGCCGGGAGATAAGAAGATAAGTGTGAGTAATGCCGTCCAGCAGCTCTTTGCTTACGGCCATGTCCTGACGCATTTGCCGTAGGCCTTCGCAATCTGCGATCCTCTCGCTTCCATCATTCAATCGGGCATGGGCGCACTCATGATAGAAAATGAACTTCTTCATATCGTCAGTCACTTTGTAGACGTTCATGGCAAGGACATTGAATTCCATCAACCACGTGCCGTCCTCATTTCGGCGCGTGCGACCGAACCAAGGTGGAAAAGGACGGCGGGCGATATGTCCCTCTTCAACCGGCTGAATTTCCCCAGTCACCGCGTTGGGCGCCATGCAGACGGATTCCCAGTCGCCAATTTTTAGTGCCGCAGCAGGCCGAGAAGTGATGATAGCTAATGCGCTGACGACAAGGATCGCGAAAAAGGGTGCCCGCATTGTGATCCTGCGCATTACTAGAATTCCCCCCACTTGCACCGATGACCCGCCGGTAAATTCCTGGGCAGACGAGGCCGGATGGATATTGCTGGCTGAAACCTCGTAACGGGTCGAAAAACGATTTGGATCTTTAGTATGCCGGTTACAGTGAGCCTACGGTCGCCGCTTTAACCAGTCGACGCTTATTTGTTCGATGGTACGCGGACCAGCAGCTGTGACAAGTGTTGCGATTGAGAGCTACTAGCCATTCAGCATTGAATAGGCCATCGCTACCAACGCCAAGGCTCCAACCCACAGAGCAGCACGGCCCCACCGTCCGGCCTTCGCCTGTTCCTTCGCCAGTTCGCGAATGACCTCCTTGTCAAGACGCGCACCGTGTTTGGCTATCGAATCGATAGCTTCAATGGTCCCTTGCGCTTTGTGGACAAGTTTCGGCACGTCGCCGATGAGCCGCCCGATGTCGGCAGCTCCTGCACCAGCGGATTTGATCTGTCCTGCGACTCCGAGGTTCTGTTCGACCCATTCCTTGGCAACCGGCTCTGCCGCCGTCCATAGGTTGAGCTTTGAATCCAGTGAGCGCGCAACTCCTTCGACGATCACCATGCTCTTTTGCAGAAGTATCAGCTCGGGCCGCGCCTCCATGTCGAATACATCTGTATAGGCGAACAATTGCCCCAACAGATCGGCCATCGAAATATCGTCTGCTGTGCGTCCGTGGATCGGTTCTCCGATCGCCCGCATCGCTTGCGCAAATGTTTCGATAGTGTGGTGCGGCGGCACATACCCAGCTTCGAAGTGAACGGCTGCTGCCCTGCGGAAATCACGCGTAATGAGACCATACAGGATTTCGGCCAGATACTTCCGTTCGATCATTGCCAACCGTCCCATGATGCCGAAATCGACGGCAACGACATCTCCCTCATTGTCGACGAACAAGTTGCCGGGATGCATGTCGGCATGGAAGAAGCCATCGCGCATCGCGTGGCGTAGGAACGTCCGCAAAATCCTCAAGCCGAGTTCTTCCAGATCGTGACCGGCAGCTTTCAGTGCCTTCTTGTCGGCAATTGGAATCCCGTCGATCCATTCCAGCGTTAAAACGCGCTTCGAGGTTCGGCGCCAATCGACGACCGGCACGCGAAATCCCTCGTCTTCGGTAATGTTATCGGCCATCTCGGAAATCGCAGCAGCTTCCAGCCGCATATCCATTTCCAGGTCCGTGGTCCGCTTGAGGTTTTCGACGACAGCCACCGGCCGCAGCCGACGAGAGGGCGGATGCAATTTTTCAACGATATTGGCTGCGAAGAAGTAGCTGTCGAGATCTGCCTTGAATCGCCGCTCGATCCCCGGCCTGAGGACCTTTACAGCGACGTCCTTGAGTTGGCCTGTCGCTTCATCGATGACGGCGGCCTTGTGCACTTGCGCGATCGACGCTGCCGCGACGGACGGGCCAAAGGCAACGAATGACTCTTCAACGCTGCGCTGCAGCCCTTCGGACACCGAACGCTTCGCATCCGCCATTGGGAATGGCGGCATCTTGTCCTGCAGAAAGGAAAGATCATGCGCCAATTCAGGACCAATGACGTCTGCCCTGGTGGCAAGGAACTGACCAAGCTTGATGTAGGACGGCCCAAGCGATGCCAGCGCATCAGAAATACGCCGCTCACGCGGCTTACCGATGCGGAACGGCCAGGTGAGGACAGTGATCGGCAGCGTAAGAATACGCGCGGCGCGTAGCGCCAACGGCACTTTGATGCCTTGTGGCCAGAACCGCACGCCATGCTGCGCCATAACGATTCCGGCGCGCATCAGCCGCAGACTATTGAAAACCGCACCGGCCATGGACGGGAATATAACTCCGCTGGATTGGTGGAGATGAGGGGCAGGCCCACGCACATGACCGTTGAAGGCCCCGCCCGTCAAGCCTCGGCGGTGAACAGTATGACCAGGGGACCAGTTGCTGGCGCGCTTGCTTTGGCAGGACGCCGGTGGCAGCTTCGCCCAGCATGCCGATTTCAGGAGC
>JAJFHK010000011.1 GCA_021775655.1 Filomicrobium sp.
TTGAAACCTGCCGCTGCTCAGGCGAGCCAAGCGGCAACGTAATGAATCGCGGCGCTCTCAAAAAATAACCGGCGGCGCCTTGCACAAATTAAGACGGACTTTTGCAACAAAATCGGCCAGGAAGAGACATTGCTCATGACAAGCGCAGTGCTGATAGTAATTTCCCAAACTATTGTGGAGGATGTCGATGGAGCACAAGGGCAGATGTCATTGCGGCGCATTGGAAGTGCGCTTGGAGACACCAAGGCTCCCATCGGATCAAATTCTGGGGAGCTGTCAGTGCTCTTTCTGCCGCAAGCACAATGTGCGCGCCTTCTCCGATCCCCGCTCGTGCGTCACGATAACAGTCCGTGAACCCGACCATCTCCAGCTTTACTCATTCGGCCTTAAAACAGCGCAACAGGTAATTTGCAGAAAGTGCGGCGTCTACTTTGCGATGATCTTGATAGAAGGTGACGAAGCGTGGAGTGTCATCAACATCGACGCGCTAGATGACCGGGAACAATTCATTCGGCCGACGCAGAACCGATCTTATGACGGAGAAACAGTAATTAGCCGAACTGAGCGCCGCAAATCCCGTTGGTGCCCGACATCTATGGTCGGTTGGCCAGCGAAAGCTTGAGTAGCCAACGACCGCTTAGGGTCGATCTCGTCCACTCCCTACATCCCCATGCCGGCTTCTCCCCGCAAGTAGACGTGACGTCACGGATGGAAGATCGATCCAATACCTTGGCGGCATTCCCACCAAACTAGCCCTTCGATCATCTCTGTAATAGCCTTGCGGCATGCCGGCGCGCGAACCGCTTCAACATACTGAGATCGAATGACCCTCCTGAAATCACTCTTCGCATTTTCCAATCGCATCGATTTCAAGATCGACGACGTGATCGGGTCAAGCGAGAAGAAGCAGCTGATCGTCCACAGCGTCGAACTTCCCGCATACCGTTTTGTCGATCTCCACAACGCCGTTCGGACCTACTTCGACGGTCGGCCGCGCGTCGAACAAGTCGAGACTCAACAACAAGAGACCCTCAATCAGCTGCTTCAGGATGCACCACCGCAATGGGCGGATCGCTCCATTCGCCGCGCGACGAAGGTGCCCTGGCAGACCGGCCGGCAAGAAGAAGCCTATTTTCCCGTCGATTGTTTTTGGCTCTGCCCAGCGGACACGCTGCCGGAGCGACTGGTCCTCAGACTGACGTTCGAAGAATTTTCGCAGAAGGTGAAGCTCGATGTCGCGTGCGGCGACACGGTTGCTGGAAAAAGCACGCTAGAAGAGATCACCGAGCACAGCCGGGTACACTCGATCTACCGCAATGACGTTCTGCAGCTCTCCTACGAAGCCGGCAAGAAGGATGAGTACGGCGACATCGAGAAGCCTGAACGCTTTCAGGTTATGTTTTCATTGACTGAGCCGGTGCGCGATCAGGACATTGTCTTGACCGAAGAACACTTGAGCGTTCTCAAGCGCAACGTCATTGATCTTCATGAGCGGCGTGAGATCCTAGCTGCCAACGGCGTACCGTCGCGTCGCGGAATTCTTCTGCACGGCCCGCCCGGCACCGGCAAGACGTTTGCGTGCCGTTATCTTTGCCACAAGCTTGAGGACGTCACGCGTATCTTCGTGACCGGCTCGTCGCTCATGAACGTCAGCGCGATTTTCTCGTTTGCACGCCTCCTGCAACCAACCGTACTGTTCCTCGAAGACGTCGACCTGATCTTTGCCTCACGTGAAATAAATCTGTACTCGACCGCGCTGGGTGATCTACTCGATCAGCTAGACGGGCTGCGGTCCCATGAAAACATCAGCGTCGTATTGACCACCAACGCGATCGACAGACTCGAAGCTGCGATCAAGGACCGTCCCGGCCGCATCAGCCAATGCGTGTTCATGGGTGCGCCCGCGCCCGAACAACGGCGCCTGTTTATTCAGCACCAACTCGCCACACATGATGCCGACTCCGTTGACCTGGACCTCCTCGTCAACAAAACCGAAGGCGCGACACAGGCCTTCTTGAAGGAGTGGGTGCACCGCGCCATTCAGATTGCATGCGAACGGCTCGATGAGCCGATGCAGAAAGCCAAGGTGCAGGATTCCGATTTCCTGACAGCCCTGAAAGAAATGCGCCGCTTTCTCGACGGGTCCGATGGTCGGATTATCGGCTTCGTCGCCGGCAACTAAGTAGGGTCCGCGGTTCTGCGGCCTGGACATTCGTGCAGCTTGAACAGCCGCATGCGCCCGCCGCTGCACACCACTGTGGCAACGGCAGTACGCTGCGGACGTTCGATCCCGCCGGCCAGTTGATCCTGTGCTTCAAGCTTTATGCAGTACTCTATGAACCGGGCTCGTACTTGAACGATACCTTCACTTTGGAACGAAACGCTGTGACCTTTCCGTTCTCGATAACCAAGTCCTGTGAGGAAATCTCCGCAACGCGCAAATCGCGCAACGATTCGGACGCCCGGTTCACGGCGGCCGTTGCCGCTTTCTCCCAAGATTCAGTGCTCGTTCCGACCAGTTCAATAATTTTATAAACACTCTCAGCCATGTCGGCCTCCATCACGATTTTAAGTTACATCAACAACAATATATTGGGCCCAAATCGATGGTGTGCGCAACTGAGCGCTGGGCAAACAGCAATGATTTTTCGGCCAATCTGTAACGATTACAGTCGAGCTGGAGCCGTGCCTTCGAGCGCCTGTTGATGCCAGCGATTACTTGCGCCCGAACAGGCGTGCAATCCAGCCGTTATTTCGTTTTGAGGATTGCTCTTTAGGGGCGGCCGAAGGCTTCGCCTTGGCTTGTTGAGAAGATGTTCCCGTGGCGCCAGCCTGCTTCAAACCGGAAGTGCCACGCCTGCCCGCGATCCGGGGGACCTTGCCTGAGCCGGCGGATTTTTCCGGCGCTGCCGAATTGGCAAGGTGCTGCTTCAGTTCTTTGACGACTGAATCTGCATCGTCGCCCCAATTGATCCAGCGTTTGGTACGAAGGAGAGGAAGAAGCGTCAGGTCGGGATTGCCGACCATCAGCGGCACGACATTCTTTTCGCCTGAAATCTCCAGCGCCAGCGCGGTGTTGATCTCCTGCAGCGGCCACTCCTTGGCCGTCGAATGAGAAGTTACGATCGCCAGGACAGTGCGTGAAGCGCCCAAAGCTGTATTGATTTTCGATGCGAAGCTCTCACCAAAGCCGATGTGCGCCTCGTCGAGAAACGCCTTCAGGCCCTGACGTTTACAGGCTTCGAAAATCGGGCGCGCGATTGCTTCCTTGTCCTCACTGGCGTGCGAAATGAAAACGTCATAATCGTCGGCACCGTAGACCATCTGGCGGATAAACTTCGATGGGTTCGGATCGAGGGCCAACACCTGAGCGCACAGCTTTAGGAACACTTTGTCATCTGCGCCGCGCACCATTTTGACAAACGACAAGTGGCCGTAGACGACATTGCGAAAGGCTGAAGCGGGGCGCGAAGGCGGCAGCAGTTTCCGCGACCCGCGATACTTCCTGAAGTGCTCATCGGCAGCGCGCTCAACACCGAACTTCCGCCAAGCATGCATCATGGCTCGCAGCTTGCGGATTCGTTCACGGCCAACATTGACGCGTTTGTTGACGCACAGGCCCGTGACGCCCTGGTGAAAGTGATGGCCCTGTAGGCGGACCTTCTTTTCGTTTATCTCGAAACCCGACTTCTCGATGGCAAGCGCGAGAGCATCGCCTGCTAGGACTTTGAAGCCGCCGCCTTCGACCGGTTCGCGCACGACCACGGATACCGGGAACTGCGCCATGTTGGTCGAGAACGTAATGTCGTCGGCATAACGCGAATAGACCAACCGGTTCTGGCGAGCCAATCGAGATAGCCTTCTGTCGAGCTGCGCTGAGATAAAGTTCGACAGTATGGGAGAAGTCGGCGCGCCCTGCGGCAAGCCGTTTCGATACGTGACGATCTGAGCGCACACCGTTGCAGCGGCCGATCCCATCTCGAATGGCGGCTTCATAAACAGGCCACGTACGCGGCCGAAGTTGATCGAGGGAAAGAAGCCTTCCAAGTCGATATTGAGAACCCAGCGCTGCCCCGTGTGAAAGGCAGCGTTGGTCGTCACGCCGCGCTTCTCGATGAACCCATGAGAGCTTGGGTGCGCGCGGTAGAGCGCTTTGAAATCGGCAAGGAGTTTGTCCTGTAAGTCCCGCACTAGGCCGATAGGTGCATGAATAGGCCGCATTCCGCCAGTGCGTTTGGGGATTTCGAAGTGACGATAGCGGACGTTAGCTGGCCGATTATAGAGCGTATCGATCATCCGGCCATGAAATACGCCGAGATAGCTCGCCAAATCCTGAGTCGTAATGAGCGGGCGGCCATCAATACGCAGGCACGTCGCGTTTGCTGCTGGCGGATTGGATGTGTGATCCGTCATTGGCGAGCCTGCGCTACGTGTTGTCCATGGTTCGTTCAGACACCCCGCCCCTCGTACCTTATGGCAATAGGGGGTGCTCGCACCCCCTATTGAAAAGAAGACTTTGATTTTTCTGCCGCAGGATCGACAGCAGACGTAGAAGGGCGGGATGCCTGTCTGGTGACGCGCATACGCGCATCATTTCCGTGATCGTCTCATTTACAATGGCGCGGAATTATGACGAGCGGTCTCACGGGCCGTCCAAGCAGCCACAGCCTGCCAACACTGGATTGATCGAGATTGGACAAGTTCGCAATGGCAGCAAAGGACCAAGGGCGCACGTGCCAGTGGGGATACCTTGGAGAATTTGATGCTGGTTTTGAGATCCGAAAGCGGTAATTCGTGAGTTCCGTAGAACGGCCGATTCCAGCGGAGGTCAAAAACGCACCGGAAGATGCGCCCGATCCAATTATCAGCCCTAAAAACGAGTATCGCAGGTTAAGTTTTTTCCGTGGGCAATTCACACTCAAGCCTCCAGCGGACGCCCTCTGGCAGATACTCTATAGTTGCTTTCCCAGACACCGAATGAGCAACCAGAGTTTCTATAATCCGTGATCCAAAACCTTTCCGATTGGGCTGCTCTTTGATTAGCGGCCCATTTTCCTCTTGCCATTGCAGGCTTAATTGCGGGCTGGCTCCGTTTTGCTTGAGGCTCCAAACAACCCTCACTTTGCCTTCGGGCTTCGAGAGCGCGCCGTATTTTACGGAATTAGTCGCCAACTCGTGCAATGCCAATCCGATGGACTCGGCTGCGCTTGCGGAGAGCATCACGTGCGGCCCAGTTAGCACGAGGCGATCACTTCCTTCGCCAACGAACAGTGCCAATTGCCGTGTCACGACGTCAGTTAAAGGCGCTCCCCTCCAATCCGCGAAGGTCAAGAGGTCGTGGGAAACAGCAATACCTTGCAGGCGTTGCCGAAACTGCTCGAGAAACTCATCGACGGAACCCGAAGTGCGCCCGCTTTGGGTCGCGATCGATTGAATGATTGCGAGCTGATTTTTCGAGCGGTGTGCCAACTCTCTCATGAGCAAATGGCGATGCTCTTCTTCCGCTTTGCGCTGCGTAATATCGTGAATAATCGAGGAAATTGCGATTATCTTGCCGTTCGAACTACGGATTGGTGCTGTGTTTAGCGATACGTCAATCTCCCTACCATCCTTGGCCTTGCGGATAGTTTCGTATCGTATTGATTCTCCATCGACGACCTGAGCATGCAGGTCCGCGTATTCACGAAGTTTGTTCTCCGGCACGATCAAAGTCTTCGATCTTCCGATCGCTTCTTCATCGCTATAGCCGAGCAGCTCTTCAGCGCCTTCATTCCAAGTGCGGATGATGCCATCAAGGTCGATACTTACAATTGCATCTCCAGAGGAGGCAACGAGAGCAGAAAGTCGCGCACTTCGGGCGAAGGCCATCTCGAGAGCAGCGTAAACCTCGTCGAGTTCGGAAATGCGGTGTCCTACCTCGATATACGCCTTCCCGCCGGAAAGCGAATTCGCGAATCGGCTCAAACTGCGAACCGGGTCTGAAATGCGCGAAGACATTACGGATGCGCCAAGTATGGTCAGAACTAAAATCATCATGGCGCCCAATAAGGTCACCCAGACGACGCGTTGCAATGGTGCGTTGAGTTCTGACTTCGGCACGGCAACAACTGAAGTCCATTCGGTAAGATCGGAACGGTGGAATGCATTCAGGACCGGCACGCCTTCCCATGTGGTGTTCTCGAAAATTCCTGTTTTCTTCATCCCTCTTGCTGCGACGCCAAGTTCAGGTTGCGCGGGTTTGCCTAGTCGATTTTCTGCATCAAGACTTCTCGCGACGTAGTTGCCGCTTCGATCGATGACCGCTGCAGGCCAACTGGGTTCCATCCCGAGCTCAGCAAAAAGTCGGCTCAAATGGCCGACGCGCACTTCGGCGGCGAGCCCGAACAATACTTTTTCCTTATTGAAGACCGGCACGATAACCAAGCTTGAGGCATCGCTGACACCTTCTCCTCGAACCATAGAAACAAAGTTACGGCCTGCGAACACCTTTACCGTGACGTTGTCGCTCAGTCTTTCGAGAGCGTGATCCCGCACGCGATTTTCATCCGTGCCTGCAACAAAATCTCCGTCTCGAGAAAACGCCCAAATCACTTGAATCCGAGGGTGCGAGGCGAGCAATTCGGCATGCGCCTCGAATGCGCGGAAATCTTTAATCTTTAGATCATTGGAGCCGGCAAGACCGCGTAGCACGCCAATGTGCTCGGAGATATCTTGGTCGATTGCGGCTGTCACTTGCTTTGCAATATCGAACCGCTGCAATTCGATTAGTTCTTTTTTGGAATTGGCAATCTCAACCGCCATCCATACGAAAAGCGGGATCAACGGCACAATAATTAAAGCGACCAGAGAAACGATCCGAAATCGAATGGTCCTTGGTCGCTCTTTAAGCAGCGCGTCAAACGGTTCCAAATAGGCCATCCATAGGCACAACCGCAACTAACGACTTCGTATCACGCTTCTGTCTTCAGAACAGTGTCTTTTCACATAATTGGATCGTGGTCGGAGAAATGGTTGAAGCACCAACAGGGCGGTGTCCGCACCCGACTACGGAGCATAGCCCCACGTCTCTTCAGCCCTGCATGCTAGCAAGGACCGAATTATGGCCGGAACTCAATCGATAAATGACAAGAACCGCGCACGTCATCGTCCGTTTCCGGGCCTTCGCGAAGTTTCAGCGTCGTCTCCTATCCGCATCTAATGAGAAGCAGCCGCTCACCAACCAAACTGCTTCACTTCCCCTTGAGAAATCCCGTGATGCCTTGATCTTGCGGTGCCGGCGTGATGGCGTTGACTGGTTACGGCATCGTCTTGCTAAGCGGCTCGAAGGTAGCCGCTTCAACACCGGCTTGCCGAGTGTTGAGCAAATAAGAGAACACCGGCTTGCCGAGTGTTGAGCAAATAAGAGA
This sequence comes from Filomicrobium sp., assembly GCA_021775655.1. GTDB lineage: Bacteria > Pseudomonadota > Alphaproteobacteria > Rhizobiales > Hyphomicrobiaceae > Filomicrobium. The sequence continues at coordinate 7,407 of JAJFHK010000011.1, forward strand.
ACACCGGCTTGCCGAGTGTTGAACAAGTACGAGAACACCGGCTTGCCATATCCAACACAAGCTTGGTGAGTGTTGGCAGATCGAATATTGAGCAACCAAAAAGAGGACCCACCATGCCCGCCACACAGCGCGTTTCATTTCCAGGCGCCAACG
>JAJFHK010000101.1 GCA_021775655.1 Filomicrobium sp.
CGATCTGCGCCGCATCGGCGATATCGACGACAAAACCGCAACGCTTCTCAACGGCCTTGGATACACACGGTATTCCGATATCTCAGGCTGGACCGCAAACGATGCTACAAAAGTTCGCGGTGCCTTGGGCGACCGTGCCGCACGAGAAAGCTGGATTGAACAGGCCAAAATCCTCGCCGATGAAAAAGACACTGGTCGACTCCGCCGTCTTGCAGGTGAGGGATGGACAAACCCCTGGTTGCAACTAGCGCCATCCGGCGATCTGAGCGATGAACTACCAAACGCACCTTTATCTGAAACACGAACCGACAACCTTCTGCGAATTGATGGCATCGATTCAACAATGCAGGAGCAGCTCTACTCCAGCGGCATAAGAACCTACGCGCAAATCGCGACCTGGACCGCTTCGGACGTCCAAAGGGTCAATGCACTGCTCGGAAGGAGTCGTTACGTCTCCAGGCAGGACTGGATTGAGCAGGCTAAATTGCTCGCAGAAGGCCACGACACTGAAAACCCAACAAAGCTCACAACAACGCCAACAGCCTTTGCATCATCACTGGCATCGCAGACGGGCACAGCAGATGCCGCGGCGGCACCCGCCGCGACGACCACAATCCCCCCCGCGGCATCCGCAACCGTCGCCGCCGCGACCGCTTCTGTCGCTGTAGCCACCCCACAGGCACCGGCGGTCGATATCCCACCCAGTGACCTTTTACAGATTGAAGGGATTGATGCTGCCACTCGCGATCAACTGACGAGCATTGGCGTGACGACCTACGCGCAGATTTCAAATTGGACCGCAGCTGATATCCAGAAGTTCGATACACTCGTTGGCGAGACGGGCCGCGTTTCGAGGCAAAACTGGATTGAACAGGCAAAGATACTTGCTGAAGGCAAGCAGACGGTGTTTGCGCAACGAATGTCAGAAGACCCTCCTACAACATCCGCCCCTGGCACCCTGCCAGCACCCGAACCGCTGCCCTCGGTTACAAAGACGACTTCCGATACAGCGCCAAGCGGGGCTTCAGCAGTAGAACCCGCACCACCGCCTGCTGCCGCATCGCGCCCATCACGCCTCGCCGACGCAATCAGGCAGAACTCCGCCACCACAAAAGGTTCCAGCGTCTCGGGTATGCGTTCTGTCCGCTCCCAGCTTCTATCAGGCGAATCTGTACTGCCCTCTGGCGAAGTCCAAGACCTCAAGAAGATCCGTGGCATCGGCGTCCTCATTGAAAAGAAACTGAACGCAATGGGAATCTACAACTACGACCAGGTTGCCAACTGGTCCGCAGGCGATATCGAAAGGATTTCCAGTTCACTCGACTTCAAAGGCAGGATCGAACGCGAAGGTTGGGTGGAACAGGCACGCATTCTGGCCTCAGGCGGCCAGACAGAATTCTCTAAGCGCCTCACCTGATGCCGGTAAAAACCCGCACTGACAATCATACGAGCAAGAAACGACGGGTGCGATCACCGCACCCGTATTCGGATTCAAAGACCTCACCGTAAAATCACAAAACAGCATTCACGCAGCAACGCGCGCATGCCCGGTTGCATCGGCGCGATTAAAAAAATCTGCAACGACCTCCTGCGAGGCGAGATCCTTCAAGAACGGCGCATGTCCCTGATCGGACACTGTGTACCGTTCTAGCTTCGCATGCCGCTGCGCCATCCTCTCAATTGTCGTTTCCGACAGCAGGTCCGTATTCTGGCCCCGGATCACCATGACAGGAACGCGCGTCAACGATTCAAACTGCGCCCAAAGCTCCGGCACAGGCCCATCGAGTACGGACAGGGCATTTTTGAGTTGCGGGTCGTAACCCGGAGAGGGCTTGCCACGCTTCTCGTTGTACCATTGGCGCGCAACTTCTTCCCAGACGTCATCATCAATTCCGCTAAAGCTGCGCTGGTTGACGTCGCGCACAACCTGCGTTGCTTCCCGCCAATCACGCGGAAGCGGCACGCGCCCGACATAGCCAGCTATTCGCATCAAACCGTCGCGCTCAATCACAGGTCCGATATCATTGAGCACAACAGAGCTGACAGTTGATGGCTGCAGAGCGGCCATGATCATGGTTACCAGGCCGCCCCTCGACGTCCCGACGATTGCGACTTCCTTCAATTCGGCAAACGTCAAGAAATCTATGACATCCAACGCTTCAACCGGCACTGCGTAATTCTTCCAATTACGGTCCCAGTCAGATTTCCCTCTGCCACGATAATCGAGCGTATAAACAGATCGCCCCTCCGGGCCCTTCGATAGATAGCTTGCCAGATCATGAAAATCGCGACTGTTGCGCGTCAGTCCGGCCAAACACAACACAGGTGTCTTTCGCGAATTCGCGCACGGATAGCGGCGCGCGTAAAGGCGCAAGCCATCGCGTACACGCAGACTAAGTTCCTGAAAATTATCCTGCGACCCCATGCATCGTGCCCTCTGTCGTCGTACCCCGGTCGCCTCCTGCTATGCGGCCGCAGCGAATCGCTGATGTACCAATTCAGTTTACCTGCCTGAGCTGAGTTGAAGCCCCTTGGAACCTGGAGCAAAGCGTTTTTCCGCCCGCTTTTTTTGTTTTGCCCGCAGTAAATCGTCTTCCAGCCGCAAAGGCGTGGGTTCGCCCAACCGGGCACGGTACATTTGGATGTTCGACAAAACTTTCGCAACGTAGTTGCGCGTCTCCCAGAACGGAATCCTTTCGATCCAGTCAATTTCGTCTATCAGGGCATCACGCGGATCTCCAATCCGGCGAATCCACTGCCTCGCCCGCCCAGGCCCGGCGTTGTAGCCTGCCAGGCCCAGAACATATGAACCTCCAAATTCCTGCATTCGGTCAGCAATGTAAGCAGACGACAGTTTCGTATTGTAGGACTCATCTGTAAGCAGACGTCCGATATTACATTTAATCTTGTAATCATTGCACACGTGACGCGCTGTAATCGGCATCACCTGCAGGATCCCACGCGCTCCAGCACTGGAAATGATTGAAGAATTGAATTCACTTTCCTGCCGCGCGACTGACAGCAAAAACGCAGGCTCGGGCGGTTCACGCAATGGCTTGTATTCGGGAAACGCGTGCAGCGGATAGCCGTAGTAGACAAGGTTCATTCCTCTCGCGATTCCCAACTTTGCTATGCGAAGCGATTGTTGGGTGTCGCCTATTTCCCTCGCCAGGTGCGCGATCAGCGCCACCTCCGCCTCGGTCTCGAAGATGTTTCCCAGGTTCGCCAAGAATGGTCGGGTGATGTTGCGGCCCAAGCCTGCCTTGTCAGCAATTACCGCAGCGATGGCCGAATCAAGTGTCTGAAATCGGCGAACTTGCTCCTCGTTGGGGGCCTGCGGCGGCTTAATCTCAATCGCCTGTGGCCCTTGTTTAACCCGCTGCCGGGCAAGGTGGGCATGGAATGTATCGATTTGCTCGGTGAACGCATCGCGGAAGTGCTTTTCTGCAGTCGCAGTATCGCCGGACGCTTCATGTGCCCGCCCCAGCCAATAGGCAGACTTGGATCGGCTCAGCGGACCATCTGCATACTTTCGCATCGCTTTGAAATGCACCTTGGCCGCATCCACATCGCCCAGATAGCGCAGCGACAACCAACCAAGTAGAAACTCCTGTTGCTTCAGCGGATTGACACTCAAACCCTTCGCCGACTTCACGGTCTTGTATGCGGTCTTGAAATTCTTCGCCTTCATTGCATCGTAGGCCTTGGAGCGAATCTTTCGCCACTTGGAATCGGCCTTCGACGTATCTGATCTGGCGCGCGCCGCAACATCTTCTTCGTCGATCAAATTACCTAGCAGGCCCTTCAATTCTGTCGCCTTCGAGGATGGAAGCTTGTCCTTGCGCCAAGCCTGGCTGGCAACCTTACGGGCCTCAGTCTGCTTGCCTGATTTTGCCAAAGCTAACGCCAGCGCAGTTTTTCCGACAACCGTTCCAGGAGCGATCGTCTTGAAGGCTGCGATCGTCGTTTCTGGGTCATCGAGGTTCAAAAGCTTTTCTTCCAAATGCTCGATGAGCAACCATCGATTTGGCCATGTCGGATTTGCGTCGAGAAAGTTCCGATAGGCGGCTATGGTTCCCTCGCCCTTACGCAAGAGCAGCCAGTCGACAAGTTTGACGGTGACCGGATCCTTCAGCTCACCACGCAACAGCAAGACATCCACATACCTGCCTTCGTCGACGGCTTTTTGCGCCTGCTTCAACCGCTCAGCATCTTCAACGCTGAGCGCGGTTTCGCGTACCGGCGCGATTGACTCGTCAAGCGCCGCATTGTGTTTGGCTTCGACAGGCGAAATAACCTTTGGCAAACGTAGTACGCCGGTGTCAGCCCTTGCAGCCTTAATCGCTTCGATGTCGCGCTTTGGGTTCTCTCCAGGTGCCGGGGGCACTTTTGCGTGTCCAGGCGACGGTTCGATCGAGAGCGTTCCCAAGATCAAGCCCGCAATGAAAAGCGCAAAAATCGGCCCCCTGAGGCCTACATCGCTTCCAGAAACACTTGTCATGCTTAAAAAAACCCGTTGAACATTTCAGACAGCGTCGCTTGCAGGCCTCGGTGCAAAGGCATAATGTCGCCGCAAATTACACCTGCAACGGCCCTTCGTTTTGCCCTGATGAGGCAAAGTGGTGCGCAACCTAACAATGCAGCGCCACGGCAACAAGTTCGACAAGAAACAGCACGATTCAATCTAATTTGGTCCAAGTCGTGCTGGTTCTGCTTGGCCGCTGCAGTCTGCTTCAACACAAGCTTGCACTTGAAGCGAGCTTGCGTAGCCTCAAGCGCAGGCAGTGTTGAGCAAAACAAAAAGGCGCGGGCAAGGACCCGCCGGCGACCATCCGGATCGCATTTATGAAACCGGTTGGAAACAGGAATGACAAAAAGGGGAAGTGACGAAATGTTCAAGGGGTCCTATACCGCACTGATAACGCCATTTCGCAATGGTGCGATCGATGAGGACGCCTTCGTCCGCTTCGTCGAATGGCAACTAAGCGAAGGCACTCACGGCCTTGTCCCCGTCGGCACCACCGGCGAAAGTCCGACCTTGGACCACGACGAACACAAGCGCGTTGTTGACCTGACGATCAAGGCCGCAGCTGGCCGCGCGCCTGTCATCGCTGGTGCCGGATCCAACGCAACCGCCGAGGCGGTCGACTTCGCCAAGCATGCCGAAAGTGCCGGAGCAAACGGCCTTCTCGTCGTTACGCCGTATTACAATAAGCCTACCCAGGAAGGTCTTTATCAACACTTTAAGGCGGTAAATGATGCCGTCCAGATCCCAATCATTATCTACAATATCCCCGGACGGTCGGTCATCGACATGTCGGTCGAAACCATGACAAGGCTCTTTTCCCTCGACAATATTGCAGGCGTAAAGGATGCAACCGCCGACCTCGCTAGAGTCTCCCAGCAGCGTGCCGCCATGGGGCAGGGTTTCAACCAGCTGTCCGGAGAAGATGCGACCGCGCTCGGATTCATGGCCCACGGTGGTGATGGCTGCATCTCCGTCACGTCGAACGTCGCACCTCGCCTTTGCGCCGAATTCCAAAACGCTTGCCTTGCAGGCGATTTCGCCAAGGCGCTGGAGCTTCAGGACCGGTTAATGCCGCTTCACGACTGTCTGTTCCTTGAAACAAATCCGTCACCGGCCAAATATGCACTGTGGCGCCTGGGTTTCTGCGAGACCGAAGCAAGGCTTCCACTCGTCCCACTAAAGGAGACGACCAAACAGGCTGTCGAAGAAGCGATGATCAAGACGGGACTAATAACGGCTGCCGCGGCCCAATAGCGGTCAGTCCCTCGGACATGCATGTCCGTTGAAAATGACGATTCCATTGTGTGAAGGCTCTAACCATGGCGGCCAAAACAGATGGCGGCCGACGGCTCGTAGCGGAGAATCGTAAGGCACGCCACTCATTCTCAATAGGAGATACCTTCGAGGCCGGCATTGTGCTTGTCGGCACCGAGGTCAAATCCCTGCGAACAGGACAAGCCAATATCGCTGAAAGCTATGCTTCCCTCGAAGACGGCGGCATATGGCTAATCA
>JAJFHK010000102.1 GCA_021775655.1 Filomicrobium sp.
CATTGATTTTCACAGTCCGCAGGAAATGCTTCGGGGCACAGAGAAGCTCTACTTGTTGGATGACTTGAACCTTGACGAGCATATCGATCACTGCCCTCATCTAAAAAATTGCAACTACCAGCCCAAGCCAGAGGAGACATATGGACCATCGAGTTGAGGGTAAGCGTTCGATGAGCAGGCTCTGGATTTTGGTAATGCTTTGCCTGTCCGGGGTCCTGTCCGCCTGCACGCCAGAAGATACAAGGACATATGAGCCGAAATATGCGTCGACTGCACCGCCGGGGCTGGTCGGACGCGAATACATCTTCGCGGTGCATCCGCTTCACAATCCGAAACGCCTGTTCGCGGTCTACCAGCCGCTCATCGAGCTGATAAACGAACGTGTCGCACCGGCCTTTCATTTGAAGCTAGAGGCCTCACGGGACTATGCTGCGTTCGAGGCCAAGCTGTCTGCGCGCAAGTTCCACATCGCCCTACCCAATCCATATCAGACGCTGCTGGCAGAACGTCACGGCTATCGCATTCTGGCTAAGATGGGCAGCGACGAACAATTTCGCGGCATCCTCATCGTGAGGCGGGACGCCAAAATTGATAACTTCGCGGACCTCAGGGGCAAGGCAATAAGCTTTCCCGCCGCAACCGCTCTGGCTGCCACGATGATGCCGCGCCTGTTCCTGTATCGGCACGGGCTTGGGCCTAGTGACTTTGAGGAGCGATACGTGGGCTCACAGGAGTCTGCCATCATGAACGTGCTTTACGGCAAGACCACCGCAGCGGGAACGTGGCCGCCGCCTTGGGAGGCGCTCTTGCGACGGCGGCCTGAACTGATCAATGAACTTGTCGTCAGATGGGAAACGACGCCGCTAGTGAACAACGGGGTCGTGGTTCGCAACGATTTGAGATTAGACGACGTCAATGGGGTGAAGGACGTGTTGCTGACTCTTCATGAACATGAACGCGGCAGAGCGATCCTCAAGGACATTGAAATCGCGAAATTCGAAACGGCTGATACATCATCGTTCGAGAGCGTTCGTCAATTCGTCGCGAAGTTTGACGCGGCATTCGGTGCGAGGCAGCCATGAGGCTTCGGGACCGTCTCGGGCTGCATCGGAGCATGGGCATTAGGACGAAACTCGTGTTGGGTGTGGCATTCGTTCACCTCCTGCTGATGACCATTTTCGTGTTCGATCTCGTGCAACGACAGCGCGAGTTTCTCCTTGCCGAGCTATCAAACCGCACGCTCCATCATGCGCAGGTCCTTGCGGTTGCATCTTCTGCGTGGGTGTTGGCCGACGACCTTGTCGGAATGGAAGAGGTTCTTGAATCCGGGGTGCGAGGCGGCGGCGTGCAGTATGCGATGATCGTCGACCCGCAGGGCCGGGTTCTGGCGCACACCAAACGCGAAATCACCGGCCGAATCCTGGTTGATCGAGAAAGCCGCAGCGCCCTGTCTGGAAGGCAGGAACCCAACGTCTATTTCGAGACCGAGAAGTCGCTCTACGCGACAGCCCCGATATTGGTGGCAGGCAGACGGATAGGATGGTCAATGCTCGCTGTCGATAAAAGCGCGACCAGTGAGCACTTGTCCTATGTCACGAGAACCGGTCTTGCTTACACATTCGTGGCAATAGGAATCGGAACGCTGTTCGCTCTACTGCTTTCACGCTCGATCCTGCGCCAACTTCGGTTTCTGCTCCGGGGGGTCGACAACCTGCACAGCAATATTCTCGATCATCCGGTGCAGGTCGTCGCTCAAGACGAGGTCGGGCGCGTCGCTTCTGCATTCAATCGCGCATTGGCCTCGCTTGGCAGCACTCTTGAGCAACTCAACCGCGAGGTCATCGAGCGCAAGCGGGCGGAAGAGGCGCTGCGAAGACTGTCGCGGCGGCAGGTCGGTGCCATCGAAGAGGAACGCAAGCGTATCGCTCGCGATCTCCACGACGAACTGGGCCAGGCTCTCTCCGGGATGCAGTTCTGCCTGAAGTCCATGCAAGGAGAGGCGCAACGCAGTAACTCTTCACTTGAAGTGCCGTGCCAGAAGCTGTCTTCCGAGGTCGAGAGAATGGGCGTATCGATCCAACGAATTGCCAACAATCTTCGCCCGGCGACCCTTGACCACCTCGGCCTCTTGCCGGCCATCGAGGAGTTAATCGCAGAGCAGCTGCCGGCAATGGAACGAAATCTTACTGTCAAGACCGACGCCTCGGGTTTTCGCCGCCGACTTCCGCCCGATACCGAGATGATCGCCTACCGTATTGTCCAGGAAGGACTTAACAACGTAATCAAGCACTCTCGTGCAAGCCACGTTCATCTCCAGCTTACGGTCAATCATCCCAACCTGATCATCGCTATCCACGACGACGGCATCGGGATCGACGGGCATGGGGACGGTACCGTAGAAGGAACATTCGAGCACGGCACCGGGCTTATGGGCATGCAGGAGCGCGCGGCTGCGGTTGGTGGCAAGGTCGAAGTCAAGTCGCGGCGGCGCGGAGGAACGACACTCCGCGCGGAGCTGCCGTACGCGGAGATTTAGTGGCTATGCAGAAACTGCGGGTACTTATTGCCGACGACCATTCGATCGTGCGCGAAGGTGCGCGGCAATTGCTGGACGCTCAACCTGATATGGAAGTGGTTGGCCAGAGCAACTGCGGCGAGGAGGCGTTGCAGCATGCTCGCGAACACAGGCCCGATCTCATCGTACTCGATATTTCCATGCCAGATTTCAATGGCTTGGATTTGTTGAGCTTGCTCAAGCGCGCCTCTCCACAGAGCAAGGTCGTGATCCTTTCGGTGCATCAGGAGCCGATGCTTGTCCGGCAGGCTCTGGCAAGCGGGGCACGCGGCTACGTCGTCAAGACGGCCCCGGTCAGTGAACTGATCGACGCCATCCGGACGACATGTGCCGGTGAAACGTTCATTAGTTCCAAGATCGATATCGCACGTCTGGATGAATTGCGACTTAGCGGGTCACAAACTTCTGCAACCAATCCATACGACCTGTTGACCGAGCGCGAACAGCAAGTCTTCCGACTTGTTGTGCAAGGCAAGACGAGCCACCAGATTGCCGAGTTGCTCTGCTTGAGCGGTCGGACCATCGAAAAGCATCGCGCCACTGTCCTACACAAGCTGGGCGTCAAGGATACGGTTGAAATGGTCAAATGGGCCGTGCGCCTCGGCGTGATCTCGATCGACGAATAAATTCACTCAGGAATTTTCAGCATTGTCTTCGATTACTCCGGCAGTTTGGTCATGACCAAAGTGTCGCGGATTGGGTAGACCTACGCATTGCAGGATAGTTCACAAGCGCACTAGCCTCCAGCAATTAAGAAACGATGTGAAACGCCGGTCGAAGAAATGCAAAGACGCTTCTAAAAGAACCACTTCGACCAAAACAAAATCATTGGAGGATTAAATGTACCAAAGGCTTGGCGCCTTTTGGAGCGCCGTCGCTTGCGCCGGTTTGCTCGCTCAACCTGCCTTGGCGGCGGACCCGGTCAATCTCGTCGTCGGCTATCAGCCCTACGATACGATTTCATATTCCGCGGCAGTTATTCGCGCAAAGGAACTCTGGAAGAAAAACCTGCCAGTCGGCAGCAAGGTGGAGTTCGAGGCCGCGCTTCAAGGATCGATCATCGTCAATGCGATGGTGGCCGACAAACAGCAGATTGGCTACCTGGGCGACATGCCAGCAGTGGTCGCGACGACAAAGGGTAAGGGCGACCCGATCAAGCTGGTGGCCAACACGGGCTTCTCTGCCGGACAACGCTGCAACGTCATTATGGTTCGTACCGATGCACCGCAGTTCAAGGATGCGAAGGAAGCCGTAAAGTGGCTCGACGGGAAAATCGTTGCCACACCGAAGGGCAGTTGCGCCGACCGCTTCTTGCGCCAGACGATTGATTCAACCGGCATCAAACCATCTGAGGTTCTCAACCAGTCGATCGAAGTCATAACCACGAACTTCCGGGTGAAGAAGATCGATGCGGCGGTCCTCTGGGAGCCTTCAGTATCACGCATCGGCGATTTCGTCGGCGAGGTTGTCGATGTCGTCGT
>JAJFHK010000103.1 GCA_021775655.1 Filomicrobium sp.
AGCGCCCCAGCAGTCAGCATGACAAGTGTATCGATGCTGCGGCTGACCAGCACGCGGTCGGACAGCTGCAAAAGATAAATTGGAACGGTGAGCATCAGCAAGTTGATGATCACGCTGAAAAGAGCCACGAATTCAATGCCGCGCTTCCAACGCGACAAACGCTTATGCAACTCCTCGCCAGTCAGGCCGAAGCGACGACGGGACGTAGCGCCCGCATCGGCAGAGTCCGGCGGCGCAGTCGCGTCTTGATCTGTGTTCGTCACAGTCATGCTTCACTCGTATTGGATACGACCGTTCTCATACGGTCCGGCATGGCAAAGCTGGCGCTCAACACATCAAAACGCTTTGCAACGGACATTCTATGAGCGGGAGTGCGCAAGAACCGTAAACAATTGCCGATTTGGGCATCCTTGACGCCTACAACCGCTTGAGCCCACCCATTATTGACTCCAGGATGAACTGATTCGGCGCGCGAAAATAATTAACGCTGTTAAGCAGTGAGTCTCAGCGGCTCGATCAAAGTGCCTGCTTAACTCGGGTTGGAAACGGGCGAGCCTCGGGCATATATGGGGAGGACAGATGGTATGAAGTTGGTTCGTTTTGGAGCGCCTGACGCGGAAAAGCCTGGATTGCTGGATGCAATGGGTCGGGTGAGAGACGTTTCTGCGCAGTTACCCGATTATTCGGGGGACGGAGTTTCGCCGGCGTCACTGCAAAGGTTGCGCAAGCTTGATATTGATAAGCTACCGCTTGCACCCGAGGGTGTTCGAATCGGACCACCGGTGGCCAACGTGCGCAACTTCATCGCCATAGGTCTCAATTATGCGGATCATGCGGAGGAAGCAGGTTTGCGGATTCCGCGCGAGCCAGTGATCTTCAACAAGCTTGGCAATTGCATCGTTGGACCCGATGACAACGTAATGATGCCGCGCGAGTGCCAGAAGCTCGACTACGAAGTGGAACTTGCTTTCGTTATCGGCAAGACGACCCGCTATGTCACCGAGGAAGATGCTGTCTCGCACATCGCCGGATTCTGCATCTGCAATGATATTTCGGAACGCCATTTTCAGACCGAGAGATCCGGGCAGTGGGTCAAGGGCAAGTGTTGCGAGACGTTCGGGCCATTGGGACCGTGGCTCGTCACTCCCGATGAACTGGATTTTAATGCGCTAGGGCTTTGGCTCGATGTAAATGGCGAGCGCCGTCAGACCGGTTCGACAGCCACCATGATCTTCAAGATCCCCTATATGTTGTCCTATGTTTCCCAATTCATGGTTCTCGAGCCTGGGGACGTCGTGACAACAGGCACGCCGCCCGGCGTGGCGCTGGGTATGAAAGAGCCGAAATGGTTGAAAGCCGGGGATGTTATGCGGCTGGGCGTCGACGGACTCGGCGAACAACAGCAAGAAGTGGTCGCCTTTGAAGCTTGACGACTTTGCGTGCCGACGTGAATGCGCACCGGCCACTATTCAATCGGTTGGACTCGTGGCCGGTGCGAATGATTTAGTAGGACTGGCGCTGTTTAGCCTTGTGCTGCTGGTAGCGCATCTCTTTTCGGGTCTTTGCCCATTTGTTTGCATCGAGATTGTCGGCAGCAATATTGCTGTCACGTTCCAGTTTTTCGAGTTCCTTTAAAGCCTTCGGTGAAGCAGGTGCCTCGCCCGCTGCAAAATTGGCGCGCGATTCCGAGAGGATTTTTGCGTTTTTCTGCAGAAGCTGCCGGGCTCCTGCCAGATCGCCTTTGTCTCGCAAATCCACTGCCTTCTCGGAGCGTTCGGTGGCGATTTGTGTGGTGATTTCGCTCATTACTTCGTTGTCGCGGCTCGACAGTTGCCTTTTTTTGTCGTCCGAGATCGAAGCGCTGATGCGGGCCGTTATTTTGCGACGTTCTCCGGCCTGCAAGTCGAGGTAGTCGGTTTCCACGGTTGCTACGTCGACTTCGGCAACGGCGGTGGACCGAGATGCGTCAAGCTCGACGATGAGGTAGCGCTCATTGAGAGCAGTAAGCTGATTCAGTTTGACCTTGATGCGAGTGCCATCGATTTTGGCATCGCGACCGAGTACGCGGACGGGCCGGAAGCCAGCGCGGACTTCGACGATGATTTCGATGTCCTGTGCGGCGATTGAAAGGGCATCACCAAATTCGGAATTGAAGATTTTTATGAGATCGTCCGGCGTTTCTGCGAAAGCGTGGTTGCCGTCGCTGGCGAGTGCCAGGCGCTGCATCAGGTCTTCGTTGTAACCAAGGCCCAGACCGATTGTAGTGACCGAGATGCCCTTGCCGCCCAATTTCTGACCGAGTTTTGCAAGCTCGGCTGGTGACGACGGGCCGACGTTGGCGAGGCCGTCCGACATGAGAATGACGCGGTTGATCTGCCGGTCGCTCAGGTATCGTTCCACCTGCCGGCCACCTTCGGTAACTCCGGCAAACAGAGCTGTGCGTCCGTCGGCCTTGAGGCGATCGATGGCGGCGGTGAACGATTGATGGCTTTCGAGGCGGCGGGCGCTCTGCAGCACATCGACGTTGTGGTTGTAAGCGACCAGGGCGACGGTGTCGTCGCGGCTCAGACGCGAGAGCGCCATGCGGGCAGCTTCCTTGGCAGCTTCGATGCGCTTGCCGCGCATGGAGCCGGAGCGGTCAAGGACGAGTCCGACGTTGAGTGGGGAGCGGTTCTCGCTCACCTCGTGGGCCAACGCCTTCAGACTGAGGCGCAAATAGACCTTACCGCCCTCGGTCGGAATGACGGACTGGCCAAGGCCCGCCGACAGCTTCACTTCCGCTGCGTGCAGTTTTGAGAAGCCTGCAAGGAAAAGTCCAAGGGCAAGAGCCAATATGCTCAGGCCGAGGACGAGCGCCGCAGTCATGGCCGCGGTTCGAATGGGGTGGATTATCGACATATCGGAATAACTCCTCGCGAAAAAACGATGGCGCGGAAGCTATGAGTCGGCTGAGGCGGAATGGCGCAGGGGTTGTGGCAAAACCAGGATCAATCGCGGCAAAAGAGTGTAAGGCAAGTCGCGTTGCTGTGAAGCCACAGGTTTTTGCACCTACCACTTGTTTCCGGCGATCTGAATGCTTGTCGGGAAAGGGCAGCGTGCTGAG
>JAJFHK010000104.1 GCA_021775655.1 Filomicrobium sp.
TCGGCTCTTAGCTGATGCTGATTTGATTCGGTGCGCATCGGACACAGGGGTGTGTTAGAGGCGTCGCCGGAGACCGTAAAGCTGGTGACATCTCATTGGCGGCGGTTGTTTCTACAGCGTTGCCACGGGATTCTGGATTCATCTGATTCGGAGTCGTGGGGCAGGACACGTGGAATTCATGATAGGCGATGCGACGGCAAGCCCGCTACAGGGAAACTCGGCGAAGCCGGGTGCTGCAGGCGGCATTGGTCAGGCGAGGCCGACAAGAAAGATGACAGAGCCGCGCCGGGAGATCGACTCTCATGGCGTTCGCCCAGTTTCGCTACCCGTCCGTTTGACAGGCGAAGCGATCAGTATTCTTGCGATGGCACTTGCCACGCTTGCGATCGGGGTAGCGCTGCACATTCACTTTGGATTCGCCATTTGGGCGGCAATTGCGGGCGCGATTTTTTGCTACGGTGGCATGTTGGTTGCGCACGCGTTGATGCCGCGCCATTACTTGGTCGAGAAAGTCCCACCTGCTGGATCAATCGCACGTGCGCCAGGCTATCAGGGGGCTGCGCCCCAGACAGTCGTTCCACAACCAACTGCCGCCAAGGTTTCCAGTGCCACACCAAATCTGGAGCAGTCGCAGGATCGGCGCCCACCTAATGTGACGCCGAGCGCTGCCGCTCCTGATTTGGCAAAGGCGCAAGCGCCCATACCGACCGCACGCGTCACCGAACGAGCCGGATCTCCTGATCCTTTTGCGGCACCTGCTCAGCCCAGCACCGCGCCGGAACATGCCGTTGTTAAGGATCGAGGTCGAACGGACCACCGGCCTGAAGCGCGAGATCAAGTGCGCGTTATTGCTTCCTCAGCGCCGACTGCGGCACCGCCAGTCGCGGTGTCCCCGACGCCGCGTGAATCCGACGTCGAAATGATTCAAGGTTTGATCCGAAAGTTGGCAGATGAAGTGAATGCCGCGAGCGGAACTCCGCCTCAGGACGTTAAAGCGGCTGCAGCGGTATCAGAACGGGCGATCTCGGCTTCGCTCGACGCGTTGAATGCGACGGCTGATAGTATGCGTTCGCAGGATGGTGCTGCTCAACAGCGCCGAGTTTGCACTTCTGAAGTTGCTGGCGATGATCGCCGCACAGAATCGGGTCGGCCGCCGGAGGTCAATGCGCGCCTCTCGGCCTTGGCGGAAGCTTTGGCGCTGGGCCGTGTCGAAGTGCTGCTGGATCCTATCGTCGATTTCAATGCGGGTGCACCGCGTCACTTCGAACTTTACGTTCGCCTGCGTGACGAGCAGGGCCGCATTCTCGATACTGAGCAGTCGCGTGAAGATTTCACCGGAACAGGTATGTTGCCGCGTATCGATGGTGCTCGGTTGGCGCATGCCTCTCAGATCGCAGTTCGATTTGCCGGGCGTGGCCGGGATCACACGCTGTTTTCGACGGTGAGTGGCGAAACGTTATCGGCGCACAAATTCCTCCAGGGTGTGGCGGATGCCTACCGCGAGCGGCGCAGCGTCGCCGGGGTTCTCATCATGACGTTCAGCCAGGCCGACGTGCGCGGGTTCGCCAGCCGCGAATGGCAGGCGCTTTCTGAATTTTCTGGAATTGGATTCCGGTACTGTATCGCCGACGTGATGGATCTCGATATGGACTTTGAAGATCTCAAATCGCGCGGTTTCGATTTCGTGAAACTCGATGCTGGGGTTTTCCTGGAAGGACTGCCTGCCGGCAACGATGTTTTTGTCCCCGTGAAGGATGTCTGCAAGCATCTCGCAGGGTTGGGGCTCAGTGTCATTGTTGGCGGCATGGAGAACGCGCAAACCGCAGCCAAGGTATTTGGCTTTGGCGTGTTGTTTGGTCAAGGGACGCTGTTTGGTGGCGCCAAAGCTGTTAAACGTGAACTCATTGCCGGCAGCGGAGATGCGGCGGCCTGATCGCGGGTGCAAGCTGTGCGCAGTTCGACTAGCTCTTTCGGGTTGAGCGGGTTAAGCCCTGGGCGAAGGCTGTTCGTTCCGACCGGCTAAATAAGTTGCACGCGAGTTTCCATGCCCCACAGTATTCCCGTCATAAGTTCGATCGCTCCACTTGCTGCCGAGACGGACGCTTGGCTTGTCGACATCTGGGGTGTGATCCACAACGGCGTTACGCCGTATCGCGACGCTGGTGAAGCGTGTATCCAGTTTCGTGACTGCGGTGGCACGGTTTTACTCTTGTCGAATTCGCCGAGGCCGGGGCAGGGTGTCAAAGCGCAACTCGACCAGATTGGCGTGAGGACAGATGCATATGACGCAATCCTGTCTTCGGGTGATGCAACCCGCGAGCTGATCAAGGCTTACGAGGGCCGCGCCGTCTACCACCTCGGACCCGATCGTGATGCTCCATTATTTTCGGGTATCGATGTGGTGCGTGTGGGTGCCGAGCAGGAAGATGGGGCGGAAGCTATCATCTGCACAGGGCTTTTCGACGACACCACTGAGACACCTGCTGACTATGCGGAACTTCTCGGTGGTCTGGCGGACCGCGGTCTACCGATGATCTGCGCAAACCCAGACCTTAAAGTTGAGCGTGGCGGGCAGGTCATCTATTGCGCTGGAGCAATCGCGGAATCTTATGCGGCGCTGGGGGCGAAAGTTTCGCTCGCTGGCAAGCCACACTTGCCGATTTACAACATGGCGTTTAAGCGGCTGGCAGAGTTGCGTGATTGCGAAGTGCCGCTTTCGCGTATACTGGCGATCGGCGATGGCGTGAAAACGGATATTGCCGGTGGTATTCGTGCCGGCGTTCGAGCCGTTTATGTGGCGAGCCGCGTGCACATGGGCGATGATGAGGCACTTGAGCCGGAGGTACTTGCTGGACTATTTCCCGATGAGCGTGCGCAACCGATTGCTGCGATGGCGCAGCTGGCGTGGTAGACGCACTTTCGTCGTGCAGGAGTGCAACAATGGCCCATTGAGATAAACTTGCAGCGGTGCAAATTTCTGGGTCGGCGTCTAAACTGACGGGATTGATCTGCAAAAGGGTATCGGATGAGCGAGAATGTCATTTGGTTGAAGAGGCCGTCGGCCGGCAATGATTCAACTCGCCGCAAGGACCGCAACGTTTCGCTTGTCGAAGCCATTTTTCAATTTGTGGTTAGTCATCCATTCACCGACGGGGACGCTGTTGAACCGCATCCTGGAATGACGACCGAGGACGCTTCGCTGCTTGCAGATGTCATTGCGCTGGGTCTGCGTATTGCCGCCCAAGGGCCGACTGAGTTCGAAGCCTGGGCTAGCAAGGACATGGCCTACTATGAACACTGGCTTCGCCATTATCAAAAGCAGGTCGGACGGTTTCTTGAAGGGTGAGGCGGTGTTCGCTGTGTTGCCTTCATGTAGTTACGCATTCCGCCATTCTTTGGCCTGCTCGTCTCCTTGCTCGGATGGGGCTGTTTCATAAAGCCCCTTAGCAGAGAAATATGCCAGCACGGCATCAGGCAGGATGATGGTTGCGAACAACAATGCAATTTTTCGGATAGGTGACATCTTCCCCTCCTGGAACGAGGCTGGACCGCATTGAGTAGCGTTGAACTGTTGCTCCTATAAACCTGTCGAAAGCAACAAATCTCCGACCGTTCGATCCCGTCATTTTTTCGGTTTGTCGGCTGTTCCGTAAGTGACAGATCACTTCAGACGTGTCGCACATGATCGGTGAGCCCGACTGCCTCGGTGAGAAAAGTCTGAAGGATACATCAAGTCGGAAGTTGACCGGAAAGATCGCTCAGCCATGCGCGTTTCAAAAGTCTGGCAAGTTGCAATAATTTCCGGCGCTTCTGGCCCGACAATTTATCACGTTGCGGGCACGACAGGGAATCCGTGGATTGTCGATGCCGTTGTCTTATTGATTGTGCTTGGTATTATTGTTCGACTGATCTTTGGGCCGACTTACAATTGACTCCCTGACTAGAACACCTGTCCGATCTTGTTGATCGCGGCGATGCCTTCGTCGGCCTGGGCTTTGTCCACCCAAACGCCTCTGAAGCTGTTATTCCCGTTTGGCTTCATGTAGAGGTACTGCGTTGCACCGGGCCGAAATTTCATTGCGGGAAGACTAATGGGGAAGCCATAAGGGATGACAAACTTCGAAGGCCAATAGCCTGAAGGAACGCGAAATGTTGCGTGTCCGCAGTATTGGATGGTTCCCACCTGTTTGTCATTTACGACGTATTTGTACGTGAAACGTGAGATCGTTATGCCGAATAAGTGATCGGCGGGTATGCAGAATCCATACACCACAACGGTCGTATGCCCACCTTGTAATTTGGCGAGTTCCTCAGGCGATAATTGTTTTTGGGCGCATCCCAAAAGTCCTGTCAATGCAACAATCGACAGGACCGCAATGATGCGGAACATGAGCCCCCTCCAATCGAAATCGCAATATATATCGTTCGTACGCGCTGTACCTAAAGCGGGCAAGCTTGGATGCCGGACTACGGTCCCATAACTGTGGATTTGATTTGAGGTAAGGTTCGCTATTCCGATTTCGCTTTGGCCGCTCGAATGGATTTGGCCAACAGCAGCACATCCAGTTCGACAATTGGCGAATCCGGTTCAGGCAACGGCAGGTCGCCCCATCTTTCGTCAGTGAAGCTGATGGAGTTCCAGTTGCGTGGGGTTGCATAACGCGGAATGGCGTGGACGTGGACTTGTGGCCAAACGTTACCAAGCTGGACATAGTTGAATCGGTCGGGTTGGAAGAGACCTAACATCGTTTCTTCGTAAGCCCGCAGGCTTGCGCGTAAGTCCGACCATTCGTCTTCGGTGATATTGGCAAGCGAACCGTGACACTCGCGGCGCAACGTCATCTGCACGCGGCCCAGATAACTCTGGTTAGCGAACAAAGACCATGTCCAATATGGCGTTTCGCGCAGAATGAATTTTGGATCGATCATGGTGGTTCCTCCAGGGCGCAGTCTGGATGGACTGCCGTGCAAGGGTCAACCGGGCCTGATCCAGTATTGAATTTGACTGACCTTTGTCCCGTGAAAAAGTTAGTTGTCTCGAATTGTATTTTGCTACGGTCTGCAGCTAGACTTTGCGTATGGCGCAGTTGTTGAAGTTTGGATGGCAGATGTGAAGATTTCCCGGCGGGCGCTTCTAGGGACAGCAGCAGGCATTGCGCTCTCAAATTCGGTTAATCGCTTCGCTGTCGCGCAGGGCGAGCGGGTGGTTGACCATCGTCTCGTTGCTCAAATGGGTGAAACACAACTGTTAGAGCCGAATGAGCCGGCGACTCGTATTTGGGGTTACGGCGGGGCTGCTCCAGGTCCGGAGTTGAGGCTCAAACAGGGCACAGAGTTCTCGGCGGAGCTTGTCAATAAGTTGACGCAGCCAACGACGGTTCACTGGCATGGTATCCGGATTGTCAACAACATGGATGGCGTCGCCGGGCTGACCCAGCCACCCGTTCAACCAGGTGATAGTTTCACTTATCGGTTCACGCCGCCGGATGCCGGGACGTACTGGTATCATCCGCATTTTCGAACCTGGGAGCAGCTTGCCCGAGGACTGCATGGGGCGCTGATCATTGAAGAAGAAAAGCCTCCGGCGGTCGACCAGGACGTGGTGATGATTTTCGACGACTGGCGTATTGGGAAAGACGGCCAGATCGATGACGCAAGCTTTGAGAGCATGCATGACATTTCGCATGCCGGTCGACTTGGAAACATATTGACGCTCAACGGACAGTTCTCGGCGGATTTTCCAGTGCTTTCTGGTCAACGCCTGCGGCTGCGTCTCATCAATGCGGCGACGGCGCGGATCATTCGCGTTTCTTTCGACGGACACGTCCCGCTCGTCATTGCGCTTGACGGCCAGCCGGTTGAGCAGCCGCTCTCGCCGGAAGGGGGCGGTGTGCTTCTTACCCCTGCACAGCGTGCTGATCTCATATTGGATTGCACCAGCCATCCCGGTACAGCGACCGACATTGCGGTTGATGTTGGCCGCGAGCGTCTTGTTGCCGGTCGTCTGATTTATGACGAGCGCCGGCGGCAGCGTTCGAAAGTTTTAACGGATGTTCCAATCCTCGCGCCTAATCCGATGCCAACGGATATCGACCTCGATGACGCCGTGCCAATCGACCTTGTGATGACGGGTGGGGCGCGGAGGCCAATCGAATCAGCAGAATTCAAAGGAAAGGAATACGGTATCCGGGATCTTGTGCGTCAGCATAAGAAGGCCTGGGCCTTCAACGGCATCGCGGGGCTGCCAGACAAGCCGTTAGCGGTCATCGATCTGGGTAGGACAGTTGTCGTGCGGATGGTAAATAAGACGGCATGGCGTCACGCCATGCACTTTCATGGCCACCATGTCCGTGAAGTGGCGCATTCGGCGCGTGCAGCCTTGCCGCATTGGCGCGATACGGTTTTCATGCAGCCAGACGAAACCGTGACAGTTGCATTCAAAGCCCACAATCCAGGCCGATGGATGCTTCATTGCCATATGCTTGCGCACCAACGCGGCGGCATGGCTGCGTGGTACGAGGTTGGCTGAATATCGCGATGCTGATACGTAACGCGGACAATTTTTTAATAGGTAACTTCTATTGTTTTCCTCGTGTCGATTGGCACTACTTATTGCTTCTATCAATTAGACAGGTGGCAACAAAACTTATTCATGGAGCCAAAGACCAACTTGTGAGGTCGGACTTTGGCAATCCAGACGACATCAGCGACCCATCAGCAACGGCTCCTTACGGGCAAGCCGGTGCGCGATCGCATCCTTGCTGAGGTTTGTGCAGCAGTCGAACGCGAACAAGTGGTGGGCCGGCCGCTGGGTAAAATCGTTTCGGTGAGCATCGGGCGGCGCGAAGAAGTCGCTATTTACATTCGCGGTCAAGCGCGCGCTGCAGCAGAAGTCGGGCTCGCATTTGAAGAATTGTTCTGGCCGGAAGAGCTTTCCCAGGACGAGTGCAAGAAGCGTATTACGGCGATGAACGATGATCCGGACGTGTTGGGAATTATCCTTCAGCGCCCTGTGCCAAAGGGCATCAACGTGCGTTCGCTGCAGTCAGCGATCCATCCGCTGAAAGACATCGAGGGCATGAACCCCGCCTCGATTGGAAACATCGTCTACAACGATTTGGCGCTGGCGCCGTGCACGGCTGCTGCGTCGGTTGAGCTTCTGAAGGAGACCGGGCTCAATCTCAATGGGCTTGAGGTGGTGATGATCGGCCATTCGGAAATCGTCGGGAAACCTGCGGCGTTCCTACTCATGGCGCAGGGCGCGACGGTTACCGTTTGTCACCATCTTACCCGATCGGTGGCGATGCACTCACGGCGGGCCGATGCCGTGATCGTTGCCGTCGGGATCCCAAGTTTTCTGACTGCTGACATGGTCAAGCCGGGTGCCGCTGTCATTGATATCGGAATCAATCATGTGCAGGGACCGAAGGGCCCAATGATCGTCGGCGATGTTGACACTGATGGCGTTCGGGAAGTGGCAAGTTGGGTGACGCCGGTGCCGGGAGGTGTCGGGCCGGTGACAGTGGCGCTTTTGATGCGCAATGCGATATCGGCACATGTGAAGCAGGTTGAGGCAGGCTGGCGGGAAGATTGAGACGGCTGCCAGCGAGGAATGGGTTCGATTTTCGACGTACTAAAATGCCAGAGGCCACAGAAAAACGGTCCGGCAATCCGGGAAAAACGGTTCAGATAGTTCTGATCAAGGAGGAAGCAATGCGCAAATGCGAGCCAAATCATGTCGACATTGGTGCAAGCGTGCTGATGAAGGATGAGTTTATGAGATCATTTCCGCATTCAACGTTCCGGGAGGGACGGGTTTTGAAGGTCTCTGGAGATTTGCGGTTCGTGAAGTTCCAAGAACGTAACACACCTTTGTGGCTCAACCGAACGCTGATCGATTACGCGACCTGAGTTGGGAACGGTCCAGGGTTGCTTGAGATCTGGCCCTGAATCGTTTTCTCGCCGCACGCGCGCGGGCCTTTTTTCTTCACGCTGTCAGTACGATCTTTCCAATGTGCTCACCTGCATCCATGCGGGCGTGGGCTTGGGCGGCTTCAAGTAGCGGATAAGTTGAATCCATGACAACCTTGACGCGGCCGTCGCAGAGCATTGGAACCACGTACTCCTCCAGCCCGCGCGC
This sequence comes from Filomicrobium sp., assembly GCA_021775655.1. Classification (GTDB taxonomy): domain Bacteria; phylum Pseudomonadota; class Alphaproteobacteria; order Rhizobiales; family Hyphomicrobiaceae; genus Filomicrobium. The sequence goes on from JAJFHK010000104.1 coordinate 8,141, forward strand.
GATGCGGCCCTTTACTTCGGTGGGCCGGATGCGCAGCGTCGAACCAGTGATGGTTAGACGTTTCAGCATAACGCGCAGAAAGTCGATCTCCGCCTTCGAGCCCTTCTGATAGGCGATATTGACCATTCGACCATCGTCTCCGAGGCACTTGATGTTTCGTTCGATGTAGTCGCCTCCGACCATATCGAGGATGACGTTGACGCCGACTTTGCCGGTTGCCGCTTTGGCCTTCTCGACGAAATCTTCTGTTCGGTAATTGACCCCAACGTCTGCTCCGAGCTTCAGGCATGCGTCGCGTTTCTCATCCGAACCGGCAGTCGCGATGACGTTTGCACCGAACGCTTTGGCCAACTGGATTGCGGTCACACCGATGCCCGACGTTCCGCCGTGAATCATGAACCACTCTCCAGCTGATAAGTGTGCGCGCTCAAAGACGTTGTGCCAGACGGTGAAGAAAGTTTCGGCGAACCCACCCGCCTGCTCGATTGCGAGGCCATCAGGAATGGCAAGGCAGCACGGTTCGTCCGCGATCGCGTATTCGGCATAGCCGCCGCCGTTGACGAGGGCCATCACCTTATCGCCGACGTTGAAGCAGGTTGCGCTGGGTCCTGCAGAGGCGACAGTTCCGGCGACTTCAAGGCCGGGGATTTCAGAATGGCCTTTCGGTGCCGGATAGAGGCCCTGGCGCTGCATGACATCCGGCCGGTTGACGCCTGCGGCTGCGACTTTGATCAACACCTGTCCTTCGC
>JAJFHK010000105.1 GCA_021775655.1 Filomicrobium sp.
CAATCCGTTGAGCGCACACGAAGTGCTCCGGCCCTCAATTCACCCTGCGAGAGACATGCCCACAGCAACAAACCGACAGACAAAGTTCTGGGACAACATCGCCCCGCGCTATGCCAAATCGCCGATTGCCGATGAGGCCGCCTACAACCGCAAACTCGAAGTGACGCGGCAATACTTGGCGCCCGATATGGAAGTGCTGGAATTCGGTTGCGGGACCGGCTCGACAGCCCTCCTTCATGCGCCGTTCGTCAAACGGATACTGGCAACCGACTTTTCGCCGATCATGATCGAGATCGCAGAGGAGAAACGTAAAGTCGCCGATGTTCGCAACATCACCTTCGCGCAAGCCACGCTCGACGACGTGAATGCCACAGCAGGATCGTTCGATGCCGTCCTCGGACTCAGCATCCTGCATCTTCTTGAAGATCCGAAATCGGCAATGGCAAGGGTCCATCAGCTCTTGAAGTCCGGCGGCGTGTTTGTCTCCAGTACCGCGTGCATCGCCGACATGCGCATCCCGCTATGGCTTGTCCTTCCTGTCGCACGAATTTTCAACTTGGTGCCGTTCGTCAACATCTTCACCGAAAAGCAATTGATCGACAATCTCACCGCTTCGGGATTCGAGATCGAGCACCATTGGAAGCCTGGCAAAGGCAAGGCGGTATTTGTCGTTGCGCGCAAAATTCGATAACGGATGCCTGCAAGGCGGCCCATAAGCAACTCTTGGAGGTTAGCGACAATCGGGCTGGGCGGTCCCGTCCACCCGTGTCCGCCTGCGTCCGCACTCGTCCCGGACTTTGCCGGACAATCCGGCGGCGGCTCAAGTTGGAGATCGGCATTGTGCGGGGACCTTCCCCCACTCCGGAGCGTTCTCTGCAATGGCCCGAATCCTGCTGGTTAATCCACCGCATCCCTCCATCGGTAGCCGTATTCCACCGCGAACGCTGGGCGAGTGTCTGCCGCCATTGGGGCTGTTGTCCGTCGGCGGCCCGCTCGTTGACGATGGTCACGACGTCAGCTTGATCGACTTCGAGATCGATAACCCACCAACGATCGAAATGGCTCGCAGAATTGCCGCCGAACCTACCGATATCTTATTGATTGGCCATTCGGGCTCCACTTCAGCACACCCAGTGATTTCTGAATTGACGCGCCGCGTAAGAGCCCTCGCTCCCAAAATGCACATCATATACGGTGGCGTCTTCCCGACGTATCACCACCGTGAAATCTTAGAGAGCGAGCCGCAGGTTGACGTCATCGTTCGCGGCGAGGGCGAAGAGACCGTTCGCCGGTTGGTGACAGCAATCGAGGAGGGTGCACCGCCGTGCCAAATCCCAGGGCTCGCCTTTCGCGAAGACAGGCGTCCTGTTGCGACCGCGCCTGCTCCGATGATTTTACAGATCGACGACTATCGCGTTGGCTGGGAACTCATCGAATTAAGTCATTATAGTTATTGGGGTCAAAAGCGCGCTGTCGTCATGCAGTTTTCGCGCGGTTGTCCGCACCTTTGCACGTATTGCGGCCAGCGCGGATTTTGGACCAAGTGGCGGCATCGCGATCCGAAAGCCTTTGCCGCCGAAATTGCCTGGCTCTACCGCGAACATGGTGTCGAGGTCGTAAATCTCGCCGACGAGAACCCGACGTCTTCCCGCAAAGGGTGGCTCGCATTTCTCAATGCCATGATTGCCGAAGATGTGCCTGTGACGATCATCGGCTCGACCCGCGCTGGTGACATCGTTCGCGACGCCGACATCCTCCCTGTCTATCACAAGGCGGGCGTGCGCCGCTTCCTGCTCGGTATGGAAACGACGGACGCCAAGACGCTTCAAGCGATCAAGAAGGGCTCCACGACATCAATCGACCGGGAGGCAATCAGGCTCCTGCGCAAAAATCGCATCATTTCTATGGTCGGTTGCGTATTTGGCTTCGAAGAAGAAACCGATGCGGACTACTTCCGCGCACTTCGGCAGATCATTTCTTATGACCCCGACCACATTCAGGCCGTTTACGTCACACCGCACCGCTGGACGCCATTTTTTCGCGAGGCGAAGGACCGCGCCGTCGTGCAGGCTGACATTTCAAAGTGGGATTACAAGCATCAAGTCTTGGCGACCCGTCACATGGCTCCCTGGCGCGTGCTCGTTTGGGTGAAGTTCATCGAAGCGGTGGCACAGGGCCGCCCGCGCGCACTGTGGAGATTGCTGTGTTCCCCCGACGGCGACGTGCGTGCGGGCATCCAATGGTATTATAGGCATGGCCGTTTGGTTTGGCCCCTCGAAATTTGGAACTTCTTCTTCAACGACCGCCCTAAGAAGATCGGCAAGTCAGTCAGCGAATTTTGGGGCGCGCCGCAGGATGCGGAAGAAGAAGCGTTGGGCCGGCGGCTGACGGTGAAGCGAGTGGCTTCAGGGGAATTAGCGCCAAGGTGATCCAAATCTATAGGCAGCATATGGATCGGTTTTTGTCAGGGTAAATTGCGCTTCGAGACTCTCAAGGATCTGCTCCGCCAGATTTACGAACCATTGTGTAGGATAGACCAACTCCATTTCGGTGCTTCCATCGTCGAGGTCCGTAAGCGAATGATAGAAAGGAGCATTGTGGGATTCATTGAATTCAAATCCATAGCCCGGCTCGCGAAACTCGTGCACGAGCTTGCATCGATAAACATAGAGCAGCGATAAGTGACAAAAATCGTGAACGAGTTTCTTTTCTGCGGTAGTCGACGAAATCGAGAGGATTGACTCAGGTTCAGGGTCGCTGTTGAGATCAAAAACTTCACTTGGATTGCGCCGTCGAATCCACCGTTCGTATCGATCTTCAATGCTAGCAATGAAAGTTTCGCTCAAATTGCTGCTCGTCGACGAGCGGTTCAATGTGCTCATATATAGCTGGGAAATACTGACACGATTTGAATCTGCCCAGCCCGAATGTTCCTGGATAAGTGTGAGAAATTTTTCTCTATCAAGCGAAATATGAGGGTAGCGTCCTTCAGCAAGTGCACTCAGAAAGGTAACGACCAATAGTTTACGGTGAAGTCTCTCGCGTACCTGGACTATCTTTTCGTGCTGATCTTTGAAGTATTCAAAATAACTGGAGATGTTTACTGGGTCGGTGCCGCTCATCGGTACCTCCTCTTTTCTATAACGGTATCTCGAGGCGCTTCCATTCTGCCCGAAGCGTACGCGACGGTGATCGCCAGAAGTAGTCGTCTCGGTATTTGTCGTCAGAATCAGCGACGTGGCGAGGCCGTTTCGTCAATTTGTGGCCCCCCTGCTGCTGGCGAACATGAGACTGGCGATTGAGCCAGGAGCGACTATAAATATAGAGATGGCCACCAACCAGACTCATCCGGTCCCCAATGAAGACCTTCCACAAAGGTTGCTGGAACTTTGCGAATCCGTGTCGTTCGTCCAAGACACGATCCTGCGCCAGAAGGGGCAGCACCACTCTGATATGTACCTGATTACGTCTGGTCAGGTGGAGGTTGATCTGGGTCACGGCGAACCGCCGTTGCAGCCGCCCGTCGGCCCCGCCGGTTTGGCGATCGGCGAGATCGGATTTCTGCGTGGGCTGCCAGCAACCGCGACCGTAAAGGCGCTCAGCAACGTCACCGCATTGAAGTTGGACGATGAGGTGTTGTCGC
>JAJFHK010000106.1 GCA_021775655.1 Filomicrobium sp.
GTTTCGGGGTCGAGCGAACGGGCGAGGGACACAACTGCCCAGGTATCGCTGAGACGAAATCCGCGCTTCAAGACGTCGCGGGCGACCGCCCTGTAGAGCAAACCGGTATCGAGACTCGGCAGGCCAAATCGCCTGGCGATCCTGCGCGCGAGCGTGCCCTTTCCAGATGCTGCCGGCCCGTCGATGGCGATAATCATCCTGCTGCTCCGCAAGATGATCCCGGGACAGGACCTAACACGGCACCTAGTCCCTCCATTAGTCCGATGAACTCGGGGAAGCTGGTCGCGATAATCGCGATATCGTCAACGGTAACTGGCTTGTCGGACGCGAGGCCCAGGGTCAGGAATGCCATCGCGATGCGATGATCGAGGTGAGTTGCGACCAGTCCGCCGCCCGGCACCTTGCCATTGCCGCCTATGACGACGAGGGTGTCACCCTCAATCCTGGTTGCGACCCCATTAGCATTCAACCCGTCAGCAGTTGCTGTGAGCCGATCGCTTTCCTTGACGCGCAATTCGGCAAGGCCGTGCATCGCCGTTTCCCCCGATGCAAAGGCTGCTACGCAAGCCAGCACCGGATATTCGTCGATCATCGAAGGCGCACGCTCGGGCGGCACGCTAACGCCCTTCAAGGCCGAATGGCGGGCACGGATATTGGCGACGGGTTCACCCCCCTCTTCACGCTGGTTTTCAAAGGTTACGTCGGCGCCCATCTCGCGCAGGGTCTCATAGAAGCCGGTCCGCGTCGGATTGATCAGGACACCATCGATGGTCACTTCCGAGCCCGGCACAATTACCGCGGCGGCAATCAGGAATGCTGCTGAAGATGGGTCGGCTGGCACTTTTACATCTCGACCCTGAAGTAGCGGGTTGCCGGTGACACAGATGCGGGTCTTGCCGTTTCCGTCGGGTGTCGCACTGACGTCTGCGCCGAAAAAGCGCAGCATTCGCTCCGTATGGTCGCGGGTTGGTTCGGCCTCGATAACGGTCGTTTCGCCGGCGGCATGAAGTCCTGCCAACAGAATTGCCGATTTGACCTGGGCGGATGGTACGGGAAGCTCATATTCGATCGGCACGAGATCGGACATGCCGCGCACGGTCAGCGGCAGGCGATCGCCATTGTCACTTTGAACCTCAAGCCCCATGGTCTTGAGTGGATCGAGGACCCGGGCCATTGGCCGGCGCGACAAGGAAGCGTCACCGATCATCTCGACAGGAAAATCGTGGCCGGCCAGCACGCCCATCATCAACCGCGTCCCCGTTCCCGAGTTGCCGAAATCAAGCGGGCTTGCCGGCTGTTGCAGCCCGCCGACACCTCTCCCGGTGACTTCCCAGGAATTGCCGGTCTTCTTGGCCGGGGCACCAAGTGCCGTTACGGACCTGGCCGTATTGATGACGTCTTCGGCTTCAAGGAGCCCATCGATACGCGTCCTTCCAATGCTAAGAGCGCCGAACAGCAGCGCCCTGTGCGATATCGACTTGTCACCTGGAACGCTCAGACGACCCCGCAATGGGGGGGACTTGCGAGCTAGGAGTGGCTTGAGCAGGACGTGCGACACGTTGGTGTCTCTTTCGTTAGCCGTGGAGAAAGCAGGGTGGGTCACTCGTTTCGTTGACCGCGCAAGGTCTTACAGCAATGCGCAGGCGGCCCTGTCAATGCCGGGCTTTCGGCGAGGAGCTCAAGCCGCTGCCCGATCAAGACTTGCGATCTCATGAGGATCTGGTTTTGACAGCAGCCGTGCTGTGTGGCAGAGGGCGGCGACACATTTCTCACGGAATCACAAAGAGGCATATCAGACGATGCAAGCTGCCGATGCCCGCGGTACGAAACGGACCTGCCAGAACGATGAATGTGGCGGCCGCTTCTACGACTTGAACCGCGATCCAATCATCTGCCCGATCTGTGAGGCAGCCTACGTCATCGCACACGCGCCTCCCGGCGCCGTCATTGTTGATGAAGTCAAACCGAAAGAAGCCAAGGAAACCAAGCCCGACGCCGAGAACGATGAGAAGGCGACGGAAGACGGCGAACTGGCTGATCTCGATACCGATGACGCGATTGCCGACGATGACGATGATGACGCCGATACGTTCCTTGAGGACGAGGAAGAAGACGACGGCAACGTCAAGGATATCATCCCAGGCATCGCTGACGGCGACAAAGAAGAGACTTGATAATCCCGTGCGAACTGCCGCGGCTTAGAAATTTTGGCTTGCAGTTCGTTTCGTCAGACCGTAATCAACGCGATCTCAGCTAGTGCGGGCCGACCAAATTCGCTCTATGCTGTTCCCAACACCTAAATCATGGGGCTGTAGCTCAGTTGGGAGAGCGCTACAATGGCATTGTAGAGGTCAGGGGTTCGATTCCCCTCAGCTCCACCATTTTCATTGCGCCTTCGGATGCCCACACAGCATCCGGCGCGTCACGGTTCGGGTTTGAGGTTTTACCTCCAACCTCCACCATTTTCTCTAATATCAAGGCTTCGCACCAACAGCTGATGCGGTGGCATATCAGGGATCGAACACCTGAATTTTGGTTTTGCCACACTTCGCAAGCTTGTGTGGCGTGGTTCTTTTCCCCTCAGCTCCACCAATAATTCAATCTAAACTGCTGATATAAAAGTCCTTTTCGATGTGTCGTTCGTGCGGCCCCGGCAATTGCCCTAGAGCGATACGCCCTCGTTTCCACGGACCTCTCCCCAACGTCTCCTCGACCGGTGTTTGAGTATTGTGCCTCCTCGGCCATCGGCCGGCTGGTTGCACCGAGCGCATTGGCAATCGGCGGTGGTCCGCTCCACAATGCGCTCTCACTATGAGCTAGAGTTTTCGACCTCTTTTGCCATCGACGGTCTGGTATCGTCGATGGGTTTCATCAGTGATGATCGAGGACCTTTGAAGCGGCAGGGTCAAGCCTCATAAGTTGCCGCAAAATAATCCAATATTTAACAGACGAGGATTGCTGATTCCTCACAAACTTTTCGGTGCGGAGTGGCGTGTCCGTAATACGAGCCCTTGGCTTATTCAAATCTCAAAGCAGGACTTCGGACCCCCTGAAAAACTTCAACCCTTACGCTTCGCCACTCCGCACATCGCAAATCTTTGCGAATATAACTTTCACGTTGCAATGCGGGCTCGCACAAATTTCGATGCCCATCTTGAAATTACAGCGTTAAAAAAACCAGCTGCGAAAACTGTTCGATGCGAATTCGTTGGCATCTGCCATCACAGCCGGCCGCTGATACGAGAATTGCTCTGGCAGTATGAATCAAGGTTTACCCAGTGGTGGCTCCCCAGGCCCAGCGCCAGAGAAATTGGCTGCTCCTCATCATTTTTGGGGAGGCAAGGTGGCTAGGCATCGGCGAGTATCACTCCCTTTGAGATTAAGCGATGCTTGCAACGCATCAATCCCTGCAGTGTTCAGACTGCTGGCTCAAAAGGCGACTTTCCTCGGTGGATGTGGAACGTTGGCATTCTTGATGCGTTGAATCATATTAGCATTGATGCGATAGCGATCTGCCATTTTGCACCCAACCAGGCGAGCCTTTGATGATGTCCGACACTCCCCGTCTCTGCGGAGCGCTGTCGCCACAGACCGGGAACGATACGCTTTCAATTGTGTCGGGCCAACCGACGTTGGTGCGGCTGCGTCAAATGCCGTCGCAGGCCGATTCTGCGTTCGAGAGCTTGCGGGCGCTCTCGGACCACCTATTGGACGTTTTCGGCGCACGGCTGGTGTTCGTTTCGTGCCGGGATACATTGACGCAAAACGCTCCCGAAATGCTGTTCGATACGGCCCGATCCGCTTTTGCCGCCGAGCGCGCGCAATTGTTTGGGTTTGAGATGCCGCTTGACGTCGCGATTGGGATGAGCGGTCGGCCGCTTATTTGGCACCCAACGTCCGACATCATCGCGATCTCCGAGAAAACTTCAGACGATGCATTGCCAATTGCTGGCTCGGCGCCTCCGACGCTGATCGCAGTCCCCTACCAATGTGGACCCTTGCTGGCTCTGTGCGTGGTCCAGCCGGCAAATGAGCCGGCGTGCGAGACGCACAATCTCGATCCGATCGCGTGGCATTGCATGCAATATCTGCCCGAGCACTTCCGGCATCATCCCTTACGACAGTCAGCTCGTCCTCAGCTGTTGTCGCCGCAGGAAGAGCGGATCATATTGAGATGTGGCGATGGTTTGACGGACAAGGAAATCGGCCGGGAGATGGGGATTAGCCCGCATACCGTACGCACGCACATCAATGGTGCCAAAGCCAAGCTCGGCGCCAAGAACAAGACCCATGCGGTGAAGCTATTCAATGAGTTATCAGCCACGCTGTGAACGCAACAGAATCGGCATAGCCAACTTAGAGTTCCGGCTTCTTATCAGGCGTCAGTCGTGATTGCGCGCTATGACTGATTTAACGTCGGCCAGGAGGCGATCCGCGTAAACGTCGAATTCCTCGGACTCATCTGTTAATTGGCGCATCTGCTGAAGAATGAATTCGATCTTTGGCAGCAATTCTTCAACCCCGCTGACTTCGTATTCGAGACAAGCCGCTTCCGCGGCATCAATCACGCACACATTGTCAGAAAATCCAAAAGTATGCGGGACCTCGCCAAAACCTTTTTGTTGAGGGTCTGATCCTGCATCGCAGGCGCCTTGTGGGTTGCGAGCGGAAGCCGCCACACTCTCCAAAAAGACTCGTTCCAACTCCTTGAATTCCACCATTATACGTCTAACGCCCCTCATCGGCGACGGTGTTGAGATGGCGCACCGCTACAGCAACGTAAATTGGCTGTAAAGTTGGTCGGCCGCCAACAATTGGGACTGGCCGATTCTAGGACGCGACGACGTTAGTGCCAATAAAAATCAGCTTATTCAATTTGAAGTTGTCTTGTTGGTTTATGCCACCTACGCGGTTCGGTCGAATTTGTAGCGAATGCTTTTCAGAACCGCCCCAGCCGCCATCACCGATTGAAAATTTCGAAATCTACTGGTGCGGTATCAATAAATTCTGTGCCCGCAGATCAATCAAGCTGTTAAAAATGACGATTGAACTCCCCTGAATGCAATTGGAGTTGGGAGTGCAACGAGCCTTTTAGGAGAGTTGGGCGATCCGCGAAAGATTGCGCGTCGTGCGTATGGATTTTGTTATAGATTATTAAAACAGACATGCTCGGCGGTGGTCCCGCCACCCGCTGCACATGGATTACTTTGCTCGTGTTGTCAGCACGGTCGGTAGTTGGCTTGATCCCTTGAGTACTTACTCGAAGTTTCCTGACGTTTGGTAGATTAATGCGCTTCCGACGCATCTCGCTGACTATTGGCATCACACTTTGCGCACTTGCCGCACTCATGTTGCTGCCCGCGTTGATCGATCTGGTTGACGCCAACCAGGATTGGCAGGTGTTCCTTGTCTCCTCGATGCTCACCTTCTTTATCGGAGGGCTCTTTGTCTTTTCCGGAATAGACCTTGAGAGCAGCGAAATCGAGTTGAAGGAAGGCTTCGTTCTGACGACCCTGAGCTGGCTCGTAACGGCCGGGTTCTCGGCATTGCCTTTCGTCGGGCTCGGACTTGGCTATACGGATGCTTATTTTGAAGCCATGAGCGGCCTGACCACGACCGGATCGACAGTGCTATCCGGGCTCGATAATTTGCCGCGCGGCATCTTACTATGGCGCTCGCTTCTGCAGGGTCTCGGGGGAATAGGTATAGTTGTGACCGCAATTGTGATGCTGCCATTTTTGCGCGTCGGCGGCATGCAGCTGTTTCACACAGAGAGCTCGGACCGGTCCGAGAAAATCCTGCCGCGGTCCGCTCAACTTATTGTTTTTATAGTTAAAATATACGTTAGCCTCATCGTCCTTTGCACACTCACTTTCGGGTTACTGGGTATGACGGCGTTCGATGCGATCTGTCATGCATTGACCACGGTATCGACCGGTGGATTCTCGACGCACGACGAAAGTTTCGGCTTTTACAAATCAGCCCCACTCGAATGGGCGTGCATCGCGTTTATGGTCCTTGGCGCGTTGCCGTTCGTTGTCTTGATAAAAGCGGTCAACGGTCGCTCCAGCGAAGTCTGGCGTGACACACAAGTCCGCGGTTTCGTTGGATTTCTCGCCGGTGTCTCCGTCTTGCTGGCGATCTGGCTCGCCGAAACGAGTGAGATCGAATTCTGGGATGCGCTTCTGCTGGCTTCCTTCAACGTTGTTTCCATCACGACGACAACAGGATTTGCCAACATCGACTACATGGAATGGGGGCCGTTTGCGATCGGCCTGATCTTCCTTCTCACCTTCGTTGGTGGCTGTGCGGGGTCGACCTCCGGCGGCATCAAGACTTATCGCTTTCAGGTTGCTGGCCTATTGATAAAGGGGCACTTCCTGTCTTTGATGTCGCCACACAGGATCTCACCGTTGAGATATAACCGCCGCCGGTTGCCTGAAGACGTCCCATTCTCCGTCATTGCGTTTCTGGCGGTCTATATGGCTACGGTCGCCTTCTTCACCCTGCTGCTGGCCGGCCTTGGCATCGACCTCATTACGTGCCTCAGCGCCGCGGCGACGGCCGTCGGCAATGTCGGACCAGGGCTTGGCGATACGATTGGCCCGGCGGGCAATTTCGCATCCCTTCCGCTGGCCGCGAAGTGGGCGTTGTCGGCAGCGATGCTGCTTGGCCGGCTTGAGCTTTTCACAGTACTGGTTCTAATGAGGCCGGAATTCTGGCGCGACTGAAGCGTTAATGCGCCGCTACCGCCAGACCTAGCTCAATGCAACGGGGCGCGCTCAATTAGGGGGAAGGTTTGCAGGAACCTTCGACGCAAGTGAAGAATGGCTCGCAGAAGCAGGCCAAGATCCTCGTGCTTATCACTGAGGACTGGTTTGCGGTCTCGCATTTCATTCCAGCGATCGAAGCACTTGTGGCAACGGGAGCTGAGGTAAAGGTTGCGACCCGGGTCAACCAGAAACATGATCAAATCGAAGCCTCTGGTGCGCGCGTTATTCCATTCGATTATTCACGTGGACCGATCCGGCCTTTGCAGGAAGCCCGCGTTGCGCTGCGGATGCGCGCGCTGATCGCGCAAGAGCGCCCCGATGCTGTCCACGCCATTTCGCTTAAGCCAATCGCGTTGATTGCAGGTCTGCGCCGCCTTGTTCCACGCCACGTGCTGGGGATCCACCTGACCGGCGTCGGACTTGCCGGAACAGCAACTGAAGGACGCACCGGCTTTGTCTACCAGAACGTACTCAAGCTGGTGGTCGGTGCACTCCAGCAGCCTACCCGCCAGGGCATCGCACATCTTTTCGTTGAGAACCCGGATGACCGAGCACGGCTTGGTGAACTCGGTGAATTTTCAGACGACAGGGTGACGATACTAGGGGGGGCAGGCGTCGACCCGGATCATTTTGCAGAATCTCCTCTGCCCGGTCTTACTCCGGCGCGCGTCGGTTTCGTTGGCCGCATGGTATGGACCAAGGGCGTCGATCTTCTCGTTGAAGCCTACGACCGGCTGGCTGCAGAAGGGCACGTATTCAAACTTGACTTATGTGGTACGCCCGACCCAGAAAATCCGCGCGCAGTTTCGCAAGCGACGCTTGACGATTGGAGTTCGCGTGCAAACCTCAATTGGAATGGTCGAGTGGATGACATCTCCGGGTTTTGGAAGAACACGGATATTTGCGTCGTCCCTTCGCGCGGCGGAGAAGGGCTGCCGCGCGCACTCCTCGAAGCCGCCGCATGTGGCCGCCCCATCGTTACGACGGATGTCCCCGGTTGCCGCTACTTCGTGCGCGACGGTGTTGAGGGGCTGATCGTTCCGCCCGACGATGCTGAAGCGCTAACGGCAGCGATCCGTCAACTCATCACGGATCGCGGAATCGCACGGCGCATGGGGAAGGCCGCCCGAGCACGGCTGCTGTCTGGCTTTACGGAGGGTCATCTGCGGACCGCCATTTGCGATAAATATCGCGAACTCTTAGGGATGACTTCCGCAGCATCTTAAGGCGCCGGTGCAGCTCGGGCTGCGACACCTCAACAAGGACACGCGAACTACCATATGGCAGCTCAACTTCTGACGCTGAAAGACATCCACCTAACTTTCGGTGGAACACCACTTCTTACGGGTGCCGACCTGACTGTCGCGCCGGGAGAACGGCTCTGCCTTGTCGGGCGCAACGGTTCAGGCAAATCGACTTTGTTGAAAATTGCCGCCGGGTTGGTCGAGCCTGATAGCGGCGAGCGTTTCGTGCATCCGAATGCCGTCATTCGATACCTGCCACAAGAAGCAGATTTCGACGGACATGAAACGACACTGTCATTTGTCGAGGCTGGGTTAAAGCCGACCGACGACCCGCACGATGCGCTGATGGCACTTTATCAACTTGGGCTGACCGGCGAAGAAAATACGACCACGCTATCGGGCGGAGAGGCGCGACGGGCTGCGATCGCGCAGGCGCTTGCCGCACGTCCTGACGTCATATTGCTTGACGAACCGACAAACCACCTCGATCTGCCAGCGATCGAGTGGATCGAAAAAGAGCTGGCCTCAATCAAAGCAGCCCTGGTGTTGATCTCGCACGACCGGCGATTTCTAGAGAGACTCTCGAAGGTCACCGTCTGGCTCGATCGCGGCAAGACGCGGCGGCATGACAGCGGTTTTGGTTCGTTCGAAACCTGGCGCGACAAGCTCATCGAAGAAGAAGAAGCCGAACTCCACAAGCTCGACCGAAGGATCGCCCGTGAGCAGCAGTGGATGCACGGTGGCGTAACGGGCCGGCGTAAGCGCAACGTCCGCCGCGTCGGTGAGCTTGGAAAAATGCGCCAGCAAAGAAAAGAGCACCGGCGGGTTCAAGGTGACGTTACTCTTGAAGTGTCGGAAGGGCAGCTCTCGGGTAAGCGCGTGGTCGAGGCCAAAGGTATCTCGAAAACATTCGACGGTGTCCCGGTGGTTAAAGACCTCGCGCTACGCGTCTTGCGCGGGGACCGGCTCGGCATTGTCGGTCCGAACGGTGCTGGCAAGACAACACTGATCAAGATGTTGATTGGTGAGCTTCCTCCCGACTCC
>JAJFHK010000107.1 GCA_021775655.1 Filomicrobium sp.
CATAGGCCATATCGTCTTCGATGCCGGTTGCCGCCGGGTATCGAGCCAGTGCCGCCTTCGCAGCTTCCGCTGCTGACTTCAGTACCGTTTCGGAAGCGCCGCTTAACCTCACGTCAATGGCATCGCCTCCCGGCCCCGATCGGTCGCCACGCAAGGCGAGCGTCTCGAGGAGTGGATGGCGCACAATTTCTTCCTTCCAGTCCTGGATAAAATTAAAAGCACTGTATGGGCGGTCGTCGGGATCGATCAGTTCAATGTCGTAGCTGGCAAGCTGATCTGGCTCCTTGGTGTCGGCGCTCTTGAGCCCTCGGCCGGACGTAGCTCCGACCTTCGCGATTGCAACTTTGACCGGAGCTGCACCGTACTCGCGTGCATAGCGCTCATCGAGTGCTTTGAGCGCGCGATCGAGTTCGGCAACCATAGCCAACGTATCGCTCCGCGACGCACTGTCGAGCATGGCAAGGTTTGCTCGAATGGTTGCGCGTTCGGGAGAGGAGAAGAATTTCCATCGCACGGTCTTGTCAACGACGGCACCAACCGAGATTGACAACAACAGGACAACAACGGCCACCACTGGGTACCGTAACCGGACAGCACCGCGCACGATGCTCTGGAAAACGTTGTCGCGGAACCAGTCAAAGCCACGGTTGACGTAAGTGCTAGGCATGTCGAGTAGGCTACGGCGTCCACGGTGGGCGAGTGCGTGCCGCATATGCGCTGGCAGAATCAGGAACGATTCCACCAAGCTCGCAAGAACCACCACCGCCACCGTAAACGGCATATCGGCGATCATCCTACCGAAGCGACCTCCGATGAGTCCCAGCACGGCGAATGCGATAACGGTCGTGACGGAAGCGCTGAAGACTGGAGCAGCCATGCGCCTCGCGGCAGCGGATGCCGCCTCGACAGGCGACATGCCGGTGCGCGCAAGGTGATCGGCGTGCTCACCAACGACAATCGCGTCGTCGACGACAATGCCAAGGCAGATAATGAGCGCGAACAGCGAAACCATGTTGAGTGTGAAACCGAACACATACATCAGTGCGATGGTCGCCGCCATCGCCACCGGAATCCCGGCAGTCACCCAGAACGCCGTCCGCGAGGACAGGAACAGGAACAAAAGCACGATGACCACGGCGAGTCCGGTTAGTCCGTTCTTGACGAGGATATCGAGGCGGTCCGAAATAGCTTGCGCGCGGGGATGTACGAGCTTTACGCCGACGCCTGAAGTTAGCGAAGGCTGCAATCCGGCTACGGCCTTTTCGACCTTGGCCTGGATCGCGAGCGCATCTCCTTGCGCATCGCGGTTCACCTGAAGCAACACGGCGGCCTTGCCATTTTCGTAGAACGCAATCTCGCGGTCGAGGCCTTCATTGCCGACATCGGCAACATCGCGCAATAACACCTTGCTGCCATCGGACCCAGACCGAATCGCAATGTCTGCCAGCGCTTCTGCGGTCAACGGCTTCGAGGCCGCGCGAACGCGTGTCCCGGTGCTCTCGATTTCGCCCACGGGCAATGTCCCGGTCTCGGCCTTTATGGCGGCGGAAATATCGCCAAGTGCCAGACCAAACCGCTCCAAGTCGGCGGGGCGCACATCGATGCGGATCTCGGGAACGGAGACGCCGGCAATATCCACCAGCGTAACGCCCTGGCGGAACAGTTCCGTTCTTAATTCTTCCGCGTTGCGCTTCAGCAGGTCGACATCGACATTGCCTGATATCAAAACGTCAGTGACTCGATCGCGCCAGCGAGCCGGTCGGATGACGGGCTCCTCGATGTCTTCTGGCAAATCGCCGACCTGGTCGAAGGCAGATCTGACATCAATGAGTGCCTGATCGATATCGGCCGAAGGCTGGAATTCCAGCGTAATTGACGCAGAACCAGTCCGCGCAACCGCAGTTACCTCCTTGACGCCTTCCACTGTCCGCAGTTGCGGTTCCAGTCGCGCAACAACTGCTTCGTCCATTTCCGATGGACCAGCTCCGGGCCACGCAACGTTGACGGAAATCCGCTCGACGGTAACGTCTGGGAAGAATTGCGCACGGATCCGGTTGGTGGCGGCAACGCCCGCAACGATCAACATGATTAGCAGCAGATTCGCTGCGGTACGGTGCTGCACAAAGTAACCAAGAATTCCGTATCGGTTGTTTGCGGTTCGAGAAATTCCCGTACTCATGATCGTGTCCCCCCTCTCGTCATGCGGCGCTCAATGCGCTCGATGACCCGGATCTCCGGAGCCGGCTTTTCAAGTTCGCGCAGCAGACGCTGGCGGCGGTCGGTCGAAATTTTTGACCCGTTCTTGACGAATGCAATGAGGGCCGCGCGACGCTCTTCATCCAAGGCCTTTGAAGGAGGATCAGCAGGCGCGACCGCTGCTACCGGTGAGGATCCCTTTCCGACGTCTTTGACGTTACGGGCGTCAACCTTGCTGCCGCGCGAAAGGAACGGCAAACGGCGCTCGACATAGGTCGCTCCAAACGGCACATCGGCAACGATCAGCGTTTCCGCCTGCCGGCGAACAATACGACTTGTGTGTTCCTTGAGTCGGCCATCTTCCCCAATCAGAAGAATGCGGCCGTCGAGAGTGGCAGCATCTGCGGGGATGACCGCGACGCGATCAACTTGCGGCAAAGCGATCGAGACCTCGACGAAGTCGCCTGGGCGCAAAACGTTGATTTCACCGCCCGTGATGCGCGCGTAGACTGTCCGTCCGGCTTGCGAAGAGGCCACGGCTGCCGGGCGATCAAGCACGGCTTCAGCTATGACGGACTTACCAGAAAGGTCCAGCGCTACTGTAGTCTTTAGCGGGGAGAGTTTCTGATTGTCGGCTAAATCGAGCAGGTTACCGAAGTCGCTATTGCGCACCGGGAATGCAACCTCCAACGCCAGGGGATCGATCAACAGACCCAGCTTCTCGTTCTGTGAAACGCGACGGCCAAGCGTCAGCGCAACCTCGCTCAAGCGACCGGAAAACGGTGCCCGGTAGCTCGTATCGGAAAGTGCCCGTTCGGAATCCGACAACGTCAGCCGGGCGCGTGCGACGCCTGCTTCGGCCTTGTCGATGCGCCCCTTCAGCGCCAGAAGTTCGCGCTCCTTCGCGACTACGTTTTGTTGCGCCGCCGACACCGCAAGAATGGCATCGTCGCGCGCTGTCGACGTTGTCAACTTCTTCTCGAATAGCGACTTCTTGCGCTCGAGATCAGACATGCGCACGTCGGCCTCGGCCTTCGCTGCCTCAATTTCGGACTCGATGTGGCGCTCGGTCATGGCAGCTTCGTTGAGTTCCGTCTCGGCCTGCGCGAGCGCCGCCTTGGCATCAGTGACCCGGCGCTCGGCGAGCTCGGGATCGATGTTGAACAACAAGTCGCCTGCTCCGACCGACATCCCTTCGCGAAAATTCGGCGAAATTTTCGTGATGGGCCCGGCAACCGGAGCGCGGATTTCCAAACTGTTCCAAACCTGAACCTGGCCGAACGCGTTAATCACGGGTGCGATATTGGTTTTTGTCAGCTTGCCGGCATCGACCACGAACGTACGCTCGCGAGCCGGTGGCCTGCTGCGTGTTTCGGCGAGTGACATTGTGGAATAAAGGTGCCAGCCTGCCGCGCCAAGCAAGCTCAGTGTTGCAAGCGTCAGTCCTAGACCTGTTAGTGCGCGAGTGATGAAGCGCATGTGAGCCTCCTTGCCGGCGATGAGCACAATCCGAATTGCGCCCACTATGTGATCAAGGAACTGAATGCTGGATGCATGCCGTATTCATATCGCGTTCATCGGACCCTGGACGTTGCTACCGCTGACGGAGACGGAGTTTGCACCGGTTCATTGTTAGGCATCTGTGCTCCGCAGTATCGATGTCGTTGCCGGCCTCAGCACTAAGATGGGTAACTACCGATTTTGAGGACTGAAGCAGACGTGGTCTCCGCCCACCGTCAGGCGCCGCTTTGCCCTGCGCCGACCAAGACCTGGCGCGTTCACGCTGGCAGCACCGGCGAACGTGCTCTTGACGCGCAAACAACTGAGGTATCCCTGAACGATGGGTGAAACACCATCGTGGCACCCCTTTCAAGCGCTTTTGAACCGCCACGCCCTCTCAAACTGCGTTGCGTCGTCGGGCCCAAATCTATTGAAACCGTCGTACCCAGAGCTTGCCTGTCACGACCTGCTCCGAAAGAAGTCAGAGGGACAGCATCCATTCACCCTTTTGAAGGTCCGGTTAAAGCTGGATATATCCCGGAAACCACATTCAAACGCTGTGTGCGAAATGTTCGTTGGAATCCCGCCGGAAAGATTTCGACGTATTTTAACCGTCGCTAGTGCGACCCGCCGCTCGGCAACGATTTGCGAAAATGTCATACCACGAATACGAAACTCTCGTTGCAATTGCCTTGCCGAAACGTTTGAAGACGCTGCCAGCCACTCCAAAGACAGTTCTGGACTTGTCAAATTTGCGTCCAGAACCATCATTGCCTCATCGAAGCGGGTGCCCTTTACGTTTGGCGACGATGCTGAACTTCTTCTGGAGGCGAAAGCAATGCGGCAGAGCTGGATGACAAACGGGACATCGGCGCTCGCGTCAAGCCGGGACAGAGTAGATCCAGCAAGCACCGCGTTCAGTGCAAGGGCCTCTCCCGAAGAAGCATTGCACACCCTTCCGAATTCCACCTCCTCCCCCCTTGCAAAGAGTTCTGACTTTGGCAGTTTCATCCAAAAAAATCGCGAATAATTATCTAGAAACTCTATTCCTAAGCCTGGTGACAGGTCGAGCAGCACATGTTCCTGTGGGCTGAGCATAATCTTCGATTCACGATAGGAAATCGCGGCCGCGCCCTTGATCTGCTTCATCAGCAGGGCATTGCCCTCAGCAAATTCGGCATCAAACTCTTTGTTACTTTGTACTAGGCATTTGCGACACACTGCTTCCACGGCACAATAACCAAAACGACTAGCAACGGAAATCGATCCATGTTTGCTCCAATCGCCCTCTGCGCTGGCCAAGCAAAATCCGAATCCGGCCCTCGCCAGTTCCGCTCTGAATATTTCAGTTGTTAGCTGCAGCATCTGCTCCCCAGCCGCGCTATTGGCCGAATACGAATTGGCGGCCGCTGTTCTAAGATAGTAAAGCCGTGCCCCATTTGGTCACTTGTCGGAGTACTAGAAGCTTCGTCCGCCGAACGCGTCGTCCAACGCGCGATATACGTCGCAATCTTTTTTCCGGAAGGCCGTGCGCGACGATGGCGGCGAATTGGAACGCCCACTAGGACTCGGCAATCAATTAGCACGCAGAACATGTAACTTCAACAACTTCTCGCTGATATTTTACCGTCGGGTTTTTAATTTTGCGCCGTAAACATTGACTCTGTGGCGCCGATCAATGATAGTTCGGGACCGTCAAGTTCCTTTTATCCGATTGAAAATGGGCTTCGTTGGGCGACCTAGAAGTGATTTCGACAATCGATGAACGAACCCGTGAATTGTGACTTAGGCGCCCGGAGTTAAGCTGCGGTCCTGTGCGGCATGTGACGCGTCTTGATGAAACACACCGGAGCGAGTACGCGCTCCGCTTACCGAGAGGAGTGAACAATCAATGAAGTTGTATGACTGGGACTTTGCACCGAATTGTCGAAGAGTGCGCATGTATATGTATGAGAAGGGAATCGAATTACCCAAAAAAGATGTCATTACACCTGAAATAAAACTGAATGACGGGTACGCAGACTACTACCCTCACTATATGGTGCCGATGCTGGAGTTGGACGATGGCACGCAAATCGGCGAAGCGCTTTCAATCTGGATATATTTGGAGGAAAAGTACCCAACGCCTCCATTGATGGGAGTTCATCCGGTCGAAAAAGCCATGATCAGCGCATGGGAGCGCAGGGCGTACGACGAGGGCATCGTTGGGCATGCTGAGATTTTCCGAAATTCTCATCCTAATTTCGTTGACCGCGGGCTACCTGGTCACCGATTGAAGATAGAGCAGATTCCCGCTCTCATTGAGCGCGGCAAACATCGCGTTACACATTACTACGAGAAACTCGAAAAGCAGCTGGCCACCAACAACTTTGTCGTGGGAGACCGGTTCAGCGTGGCGGACATAAACGCCGTGATTGTGGTGGATTTCGGCTTAGCATTGGAGATGCCGGTACCAGATATTTATCCAAACATTCAAAGCTATTACGATCGGCTGAAAGATCGACCGAGTGTTAAGCGGAGCATGACAAAGCATATGCCAGACGGAACTCCGATCCCACAGGCAGCTTGAAGGTATCCTTACTGTCTGCGGGAATCATCGCAGCACACCGATTGGCATTTTTGCAGCCGGATGGTCACTCTTCCCCTAGGTGTTCATTCGGCTGCACTTTTTTGAGCGACCATTAACAATTCATCCCATTCACACTGACGCTGCCCCCTTTGTGTCCCTGATCATCACCAGAGGTTTCAGCGGGTTTCGGTCTTTGGTGGACCGGGTTTAAAAACTCGATCGGTGTGAGCCCGTGCCGGCGCTCTTCGTTTTAATCAATTCGCAAACGGAAGCCGCTCTGGAAGCCAACGCCACCGACATCCAGCCCGGCTCACTTTGGGTGAACAATTGTGTGGAGTACCTGAGCGATCACCGACGGCTGCCTTTGCTGCCGGAATCCCGAAAGCGCAACCCAATTGTAAGTCGGGAGTAAAATCAGAAAAACACGGCCCCATTCACCGCCAACTATCCCGCCCTTAGGCGCCGCGACTGTCAGGTGATTACCGTTCTTGTACAGTCAGGGTAAATAGCCTTCTTCTCCACTCTTTGAGTGTTGCGGCCAAGTCGGCGCCAGTGGAATACTAACTCTTCTCCAGCACTCTAATCACAAAATTCCGCGCAAGGCGCATTGCCTTAACATCCTTTGTGGACTTTGAAAGTATCACTATGCCCTGCAGTACAACCATCATTGTTGCAGCAATCTCTTTCGGATTCGCCTCATTACTCAATTCACCCTGCTGAATGGCCCAGCTTACGCGAAATTCCATTGCTTTCTGCATTCCAGCCAATTCATCAGCAGCCGCTTCCGCAAGCCCTTGGTCAACCGAACTTAATTCCGAAACCAAATTCGACGTAAGGCAACCGCATGGGCGCTGTGAGTCGTCGTGCGCACCGTCAATCAGCATGTCGAGTATTGTTGAAAATGATTCAATTAGCGGCCTGTCGACCATCCGCATAAGAATAGCCTTGTATGACTCATTGATCATATAATGATCCAAGCATTTCAGAAACAAATCGCGTTTGCTATCGAATGCCTTATATACGCTCCCCTTCTTCAGCCCCGTTGCAATTTCGATATCATCCATGGACGTGCCCTGATACCCGTTCCGCCAGAACAGGTGCATTGCACGATCCAAAACTGATTTGTAATCAAATTCGCGGGGTCTTGCCACAATTCTCACTTGCACGGTTCATAAATAGGGACTTTTGACTAGGGTCGGTGATATAGCAGGTCGCCATATCTGGCAAGCGTGGCAACGGCCCCTCAATCATCACCAAACCGTGCATTCTCTCACGTCACAGTCAAAATTACCATCCAAATTTCCATGCTATTGTGTGGACTGAATTGGTGAAGGACGAAAGTCCGCGGGGGCCTAGACACCTACCCGAATGAGCTTCCAAGTGTGGAAACATTTACCAATGAGTGACCTAGAGCTGGATCAAAGCAATCTGGAAGCAACGGCGAAGTTAGAAAGAACTGCTCATCGATGTCGTTAGCACATGAGTTCAGCTTGATGGGTGAGTCAGCGTGACGACACCGAAGGACAAATGGATAGGCAGTTCTCAAAAAAAGATTAAAAAAAGCAGCAGGGAGGTACGCCGCTCATCCCTACTGCTTTTCTCTATCTATCTCAGCTAAGAACTAAATCTTCCCTATGCCTCCAGGCTTGTTGGACATAGAGAAGATTGTTCTTCCATCAAAAGAAGATGTATGCGCCGACTTGGATAATGTTCAGCTCATCAAACTCTTGTTTGCCTACACCAGATACTGGACCAGCATAGTCGACCTCAGAGTCAATGCGAATCCACTTAGCGTAGATGTTCATTGAAGCTGCGTCGATTTCCTGAATAACACCCGCGCCCAAACGAAGGACGCTCGAATCGGTAATGTTGGTCGCGCCCCCATCGGCGAGACAAGCCGCACCGATGTTACCGCCCACACCACCAAGGTTTGCACACGTCCGACCACTACCTAATTCATAGAACCCATTTGAGCCGTCGTTCTCGCCATATGCAGCGTAGAAGTGAGTCACACCAAGTGTATTCACCTTAGGTGAGAAACCAACTTTCATGTACCAAGATTGGCCAGACGGAACAGTAGGATTCTCCGTATCCTCGTTACCGTACGAAATGTGGTACCACAGAGCGGAAGGCAAGTGCTTAATCGTTGCGCCAAGCTGCAAGTTCTCAGTGTCGATAGGTGTGACCCCATCCGCCTGCACAAAGCCGTCGCCATTTGTCCAGCCATACGCAGCAGCGAATGAGTACTTAAACCCACCACCTTCGCCAGCATAACGAAGAGCAGTTTCCCATTTGTCGTCTTCACCCCAAGAAGCCGAAGCGCCGAAGCCTCGATAAACAGGGGTGTCATACTTAACGACGTTCGTAGGAAATCCGTTGCAATCCCCAGACAGACCGAACCCAAGACCGTTACAGAAACCCAGTTGCTGAATTCTACCGGTCGTGAGAGCACCCGTACCATTTTCAGGGCGAAGGAAAAAACTTCCGCCGTCAAAGGTGACGCTGTTTGCGTGGAACAGAGTTCCAGTGAAGTCTGTGAAGATTGGTGCGTTATCAGCAGCGCCAAACTGTGAACCAACCGAAAGCTTACCGTATGTTTTGCTCTTTAAGTACCAGTGCGACTGCGGAACATTCACACCTAGAGTAGCGTCATCGGTGTTCTGGTCGTTAAAAAGCGAGTTCGCTTGATCCACAAACACCCTGAGTTCGTAACCAGCGGACCAATCAGAATTGATGGTCGCGGTACCTGTGAAAGCGAAGTTGGTTCCCAAGTCAGTGGAGTCCTGAACAACATATACGTTGGACTCTTGACCATCATCCCAGAATTGAACAGCCTCTGCCACCCACCCGGTGATGGTCAGCGAAACCTTTCGGTTCCCTTTTCGAGCCGTTGTAGCTTCCAGCTCTGCGATGCGTTCTTCCAGGTCTGCGCAACAGTCGCCACCCAAATCAGCTGCAACCGCCGGCGCAGCCCCAGCCGTCAAAGCGGCAATCAATATGGAGCCGGGTCCATAAATCCTCCAAGACATTGCTGCCATCGTGCGATTCTCCCAAAAGCGATATTTATTCGCTAAGTTCGTTTCATATTTGCCACATGGCCATGTGGCGACGAGTGCCCCAACTCATTCACCATGGACACGCGAATGACTGTTCTTTGTGGATAATCCACAACAGCAGTGCTCGTCTTGGAGCATTGCGACAAAGCGATAGGCAATATGTGACCGGTCGCAGCCTGTGGCATATGCGCTACATCTGGCAGTTGCTGGCCTGCCGTCTAAAAATTAGTACGTTTGTCCCATGCCACAGCCCCTGAACATACCGACTGCAATCCGGCCTGGCTTATATC
Organism: Filomicrobium sp.; assembly: GCA_021775655.1. GTDB lineage: Bacteria > Pseudomonadota > Alphaproteobacteria > Rhizobiales > Hyphomicrobiaceae > Filomicrobium. Next base: position 9,612 of record JAJFHK010000107.1, read on the forward strand.
TACCCATCAATCCGCTTTCTTCTCCCCGTCAGGATCGGGACATAGTCCAGACAGCCGCTGATAGGGTGTAGTTACCGGTTCCAATAGAATGAGAGTGCCAACCGAACCTCTGCCTGAAGGCGCCAAATTACTTCAGCGAATCCAACAATCAAATCCGAGGCGTAGATATAACCAAGATTCGTATGCAGTGGTCGTTATGCGCCATCTGGATCGCCCTTATGCTGGTTGCAATGGGGAGCCATTATGGAATCAAAACCGCTGCTTCGAGTTTTTCTAAATACTATCAAATCCATTGGCGGAGACGGAGGGATTCGAACCCTCGATACGCCTTGACAGCGTATGACGATTTAGCAAACCGTTGCCTTCAGCCACTCGGCCACGTCTCCTTGAGCGACCTTTTCTAGTGATCCAAAAGGTCGAATGCAAGCGGCGCAGATACCCACCAGTCAGGAACCCCGTGTGAAAATGCCCTGCATACCCCGCACACCCGGCCAACAGTCCCAGCCTGACAATTCCCGCACCGGCAGGCGGCAGTCGAGAAAACGTGCTAAGGTCTGCCGCAATGGCACTTAAAGAAAGCGCGTCCTGCCGATATTGATTGGCCATAGTAGGCTAACCAACCAACCACCCCGGCGGCGGCACGCACTCTGGCATACCGAACGAGGCAACTGGTATGACGGCCCACACTCAGAGCACTTGCGTCCTGACATTCGTAGTGGCGATAGGCACTTTTCCGCATGCCGCTGCAGCTGTGGAAGCCTGCGTCCGCTGCGATAGCCCGTTTGCAATCTATCGCTGCCAGGTGGACCAACCTGGTCTTCCCGCCGACGCCTCGATCTCATTGCTTTGCATAACCGAACTCGCCAAGAGGAACGGCCACGCAACCTGCGCAGTCAGCCGTGAATCGGGTGATGCTTGTAGTGGTGAGATCGTATCGGTCACGCCATCTCCTGGCGGCCCTATGCCCCATGCGCGCCCGCCTAATGCCATTGCAGCGACACCGGGCACAGACATCGGCGAAACGCAACCAACTGAGAACCCGGACGAATTGCCAGCTAACGACGATATCGAGCAGGCCGAAGGCGCCCCACCAGCGAACGATAAGTCACCCAAAACTGTTGAAGAACTCGCCAAACAGACCGCAAAAGCCTCCGAGAAAACTCTCAAGCAGGCCGGCGGAGCCGTCGTCGATGCCGCAAAAAAGACAGGTCAAACGATTGAAAACACCGGTGATGCCATCGGTACTGCCGCCAAGAAGACATGGCGGTGCATCAGCTCATTATTTGGAAATTGCTGATCGAACCACTGGAGCGTGTCTGAGAACCTTCAGATCCGGGGTCGGACGCAGGCACCGCACGCCACCTTCGCAGCATTCAGGCAGAGTTCATCTGCCACAGTTTAGACCGTTGTGTGTCGGCTGCGGGACAATGGTTTGTCCGTGCGGAAAGACGATGAGAGTTGACCATGTGGCGTTCGGGCGTTTCGCCCAAAATAAGGGGGTTCGCGTGTTAGTTCGTTTCGCTTCAATCGTAACCCTGTGCGCATCGCTTGCAGCTTGCGCGCAAACACCAATTCTTCCCACACCTGATTTCGGGACCAGCGATTTACAAGCCGTCCCGTCTCTAAATGCCTCGGAAATGCAGCACCTTGGCCATCAAACGTTTGCCGGCAAAGTCCTCACCGCCATCGCGCTGGAGCGCGTAACAGGTCTGAAGCCAGATCCGGCCCGCTTTTCGGATATCGATTAAACCAATTCGCAGCTCTGAAATCTGCAACGCTCGACACGGCCTAATTCATAACCCCAGACGCCTTTCCCGGCCTGTATTGACGATGCGTTTCTTGGCGCCCTTCTCAAGGACCAGCAAATACCAGATGCTGGTCCTATAACCGTTTTCCCGCCACAAGGAACGCCATGGAACAACTAGGCGTTCACCGTCGCGAGCTTCGATGCCCTTCGGCAGTACAAATCGCAAATAGCGTTGAACCTTATCCATCGGTAGCTGCCCAGACCATAAATAGGCAACCCGCCCGCGGGTCCAATCTGCCCCTTCTGGAGTAAAATTAGGATAGCGCCGGGTGATCACCGGACTATTCGGAAACAGCGTCCGCAAATTACCTGAAGCTTCGTGATCAAGGCTAATGATTGTGCTGCCGTCATCGACACCACGAGCGCGCATTTCCAGAGCAAGCTTCTCGAATGGCACTCCCCAGCGGCAGGTTTGGCACACAGGATCCATCACATAGAGATTGGCCATGCGGGCAACAAACGCGACCAGCGCTATCGCCAGCGCCAGTCGTCCGAATCGTTGCACATGAAGAGGCTCATGGTCAGAGCGCTTTGCCACACCGAAAAGCCAGATGACGCTCGACAAATAAAGCGGCATCAAAACATGTACCGCCATCCCTCGAATTTCAAAGACAAGTGCGCCGCCAATCGAAACCAGAAAAGCCAAGCAGGTGGCGTTCAGAATCAGTCGCTCGTATTCACTCGGCTCATTGTCCGTAGGCACGCCCTTCAAGTCAGCCCACGCCCTCTTCAACCAGCCAGGGAATATCACCGGAAGAATAAACAACAACGGCGACAAGTACGCGAGTGGTCCGCGGATCGCTCCCCAAACCCCTTTGGCGTTTAGGCTCCAGCCATCATGCCAAACGCGGGTCAACCAATACAGTCGCCGTGGTTCATCAAGCATCCACAACAGGTAAGGCGAGGCAATCACGATTGCCGCCAGCAGCGCCATCAAAAATGGTGGGCACAAAATTGCTGCCCGCATTGCCGGCTGCAACAATGCAGCAGCCAACAAGGTCGCAAGAAAAACCGTGTAGGCAGGCTCGGTAAGGAAACCCAGCCCCATTGCGACTGCCAGCCCAGCATAATCGACCGCCTGACCTTCCTGCAGCACCCGCAAGAGCAACCAAGTCGTCGCCAGAACCGCAACCATCGCGCCGACTTCGTGCGTAAAGCCCTCGTGATAGCGCCAACTGATCGAGTAAATGAGCGCCAAAGATTCAACTGTCAGAAGGGCAAACAATCGATCGCCGAGTGCACGCAACGCCGCCAGATAGAGAAAGCCCGCCGATGCAATCAGGGCTGCATATTTAATGCCGAGAATGTTCTCAAAACGCGGACCGAAAACCTGTTGCAACACCCATAGCACCCAATCGTAGAGTGGTGGCTGCCTTGGGAATGCGTCGTAACCGGCGAGCAGGTCCTGCGACAGAATGATATCGACGACGTCATCTTCACCGAGAACATTCGAAGCCAGCAGGCGAAAGCCAGTATGCAGCAAGGCATAGACGGTCACCGCGCCGAGCACGATTGCCAGCCCACGCAACCTGTCACGCGACGTGTCGCGTTGCATGCTGAGTGCTGCATCGTCGTGACCGGCTTTAACGCCGGGCTCACCTATCGCGTCCGTCATCTTTAGTGCCCGCCCCCTTAGCGGACTCCCGTCAAAGCATCGGCCCTACCGTCACGGCAACAACACCGTCGAACCAGTCGTCTTACGGGCTTCGAGATCCCGATGCGCCGCTGCTGCTTCCTTCAATGGATAGGTCTGATTCACCGGAATCTTGACAATACCTCGCCGCACAAGATCGAACAGATCGTTGGCACTGGCCACGAGGTCCTCACGGCTTGCCGTATACGTGAACAGCGTTGGTCGCGTTGCAAAGAGCGAACCCTTCTTCGACAGGATTCCGATATCGAAATTTGGAATCGGACCAGACGCAGCCCCGAAAGAAACCCAAAGCCCGAGCGGTTTAATGCAATCCAGCGAACCAGGATAGGTATCCTTCCCGATCGAATCGTAGGCGACGTCGACGCCCTTGCCGCCTGTCAGTTCCTTGACGCGAGCGACAAAGTCCTCGCTACGGTAATTGATCGTATGAGTGCAGCCGTGCTCCTTCGCCAACTCTGCTTTTTCCTCAGAGCCGACGGTACCAATAATCGTTGCCCCAAGATGTTTGGCCCATTGGCATGCGATTAGCCCAACACCGCCGGCTGCAGCATGGAACAACAGCGTCGTCTCAGGTCCAACCCTGTAAGTGACGTTCAAGAGATAACGCACTGTCATACCCTGCAGCATCATCGCGGCAGCGGTTTGTGGAGCAATTGCTTCTGGCACCTTGACAACACGCTCGGCAGTAATGAGCCGTTCTTCTGCGTAAGCGCCAATCGGATTGGCATAAGCCACCTTATCACCCATAGCGAATTCGCTGACATCGTCGCCGACAGCAACCACCTCGCCGCATGCCTCCATCCCGATCACGGCCGGAAATTCTCCAACGGGATACATGCCGGTGCGATGGTAGGTGTCGATATAGTTCACACCGACCGCGAGATGGCGCAAACGAAGCTCACCAGCACCTGGTGCGCCGATCTCGACCTCGTCCCACTGCATCACTTCCGGACCGCCATACTGATGGATTCTGATTGCCTGAACCAACGTTGCACCTCTTGATTTCTGCCAACCGGTCTCGGTCAACTTGGATTTGATCAACAGGCCCCGGCGACACATTCCTCCATGTGCCTTGACCCTGCCATTGCCGCCTTCTATGGGCTGAGCTTGATGAGAACAAGTCTCCTTTACCGGAGACAAGCGGGAGTGTCATGCCAACAGCCCCTTACCCGGCCGCCCTGATCACTTGCGCGGCGGCATTACTCGCCGCATGTGGCCTCAACACCGCCACGGTATCTTCACCGATGGCCGGCCTTAGCTGCGTCGACGACAGTCCAAACTGCATTCACAAACGCAAAACAACACTGAGCTACCTGACGAACGACCCAACCCGCGCATGGGTCCGACAGGCACCTTCAGCCCACGCATATGCGTCAGGTGTCCGACTTTTCGCTTTCAAGAAGAAAAAAGCCGATTTGACCTGCGACGAACTGAAAATCGGCAACAATGAAGCCTCAAACGCTGCAAAAATCCTGCGCGGGCCGGGCGGAAAATCGCTGTCCCCAGCGCAAGTTTCACGTGGAACGCTGTTGGCTGCCGAAGTCTCCCGCGATCTACGGCGGGAATTGAA
>JAJFHK010000108.1 GCA_021775655.1 Filomicrobium sp.
CGGGCGGGATGAAGCGGCGGGTCCTTATTGCCAAGGCACTCTCACACGAGCCGAACATCCTGTTCCTCGACGAACCCTCCGCTGGGGTCGACGTCGAATTGCGGCGCGATATGTGGAAGCTTGTCCGGGACATGCGTGAAACCGGAGTCACCATCATCCTGACAACACACTACATCGAGGAAGCCGAAGAGATGGCCGACCGTATTGGCGTCATCAGCAAAGGTGAAATCATTGTCGTCGAACGCACACAAGAATTGATGCGCAAGCTTGGCAAAAAGCAGCTGCGACTTCATTTGCCAAGCAAACTTGCAACGGTGCCAGTAAGCCTTAGCGCGCATGAACTCGAATTGGCAGAAGACGGTCACACCCTTGTCTATACCTATGACACCCGAGCAGAGCGAACAGGAATAACCTCTCTGTTGAACGACATGAGGGGAGCGGAGATTGCGTTTTCGGATCTAACAACCACGCAAAGCTCGCTTGAAGAAATCTTCGTCGATCTTGTGAGGCAGTCGCAATGAACCTTCGCGGGGCACGTGCCATCTACCTATTTGAGATGTCGCGGTGGGGACGCACGCTCCTGCAAAGCGTCGTGTCGCCGGTGATCTCAACTTCCCTTTATTTCGTAGTTTTCGGGGCAGCCATCGGCTCGCGAATTGAAAGCATCGATGGCGTGAGCTACGGGGCGTTCATCGTGCCCGGCCTGATTATGCTTCTGCTCCTCAACGAGAGTACGTCCAATGCCGCGTTCGGCATCTACTTCCCGCGATTCACCGGCACCATTTACGAAATACTTTCGGCACCGATCTCGCCGTTCGAGATTATTCTCGGCTACGTTGGCGCGGCCGCGACGAAGTCGGTCATACTTGGATTGATTATCCTTGCAACCGCCAGCCTGTTCGTTGAATTGAACATCCAGCACCCGGCAATCATGCTGGTCTTCCTAATTCTGACTGCCGTCTCGTTCAGTCTGTTTGGATTCATTATCGGTATTTGGGCCGACGGCTTCGAGAAGCTGCAAGTGATACCTCTGCTCGTTCTGACACCACTCACATTTCTCGGCGGAACATTCTATTCGATCAGCATGCTTCCGCCCTTCTGGCAGACGGTGACGATGTTCAATCCGATCATTTATCTGATCAGCGGTTTCCGATGGAGCTTCTACGGCATCTCAGACGTGCCGGTCTATACATCGCTGGCAATGACGATGGTCTTCTTGATTGTCTGCGTCGGAATCATCTGGTGGATCTTCAAGACGGGCTACCGCATGAAGGCTTGACGTGGCCGCAAATTTTCAAAGAGACCTTGCGATTGCCCTTGCACTTTGTATTCGCTTCTAGCTCGGCGACGCGGTCTTTTATGTCGGGGCAACACTCGCTCTGGCTGTAGATCACCTGCTACATTCCCAACTCTGATCTTTCATCTGTTTGCTTTTCAATTGCGCAGAGGCCGACGCAACGATTAGATGCGCGCTAGCTCCATCGTCGAACCTTCACAAAATTGCGGACTGAGAGTGACCTTCCGGTACGTTCTCTCGCTCATATTCGCTGAACTGCGGAGATTGAAATCTTGCTCTCGACCGGGTTGTTTCTCCTTTACGCCATTGTGGCGGTCATTGTTCTGCAACTGTTGAGTTTTGCCCGATTGTCGACCCTGCAAAGTTGGGTTGTTGTTGCCGTGACTGCCGGCGCGGGAGCTACCGCATTCTACTTTTTGAATCCTGGCAATGACGGCTTCGAAGCTACACGGCTGACGAAGCGCGCTGAATACGCCGCTCACGCTCTGGCAACCGTCGCTCCTGACAAAACAATATTGCTTTTCATTGGCGGTTCCCGGACCCATTTCGGGCTGCGCCGGGTCAAGCTTGAGGCAACACTCGCCGCCCACAAGATCAAGGCTGCGGCGATAAAATTGACGGTGCCAGGCGCCGACCATTTCCAACGCCTCGAGATGCTTCGGCAGTTCACTCGAAAAGTGAGAGAAGCGGGAACACCAATGTCCCAAAACTTCATCGCACTGTTCGAAATCCAGGAAAATTATGACACGAGACCACTTACCTTTTGGCGGGTGATGAACCAAGCCTGGTCGCCTGAAGCATTGCAGTCTGCGCAAATTCACAATGCGGACGTCGTTCTGAAGAGCTACCTCAGCTCCCGGCAAAGCTATGACCTTAAGACGTTAGTTCAGTTCATCGGACATCTTGGCGCCAATGCTACCGGTCTGGGGCAACTTGCGCCTCAGATCGCCAAGGCGAAGCGAACCTCTGAAGTAGGACTTCGTGAGGACCCAGCTCTTGATGAGCAGCGACCTGGAGGCGCTAGGCGCGTTCGGAGGGCCATCAAGCGCTTCGAAGAGAAGTTGGAGAATATTGAAGCTGAACCCGCTGCGGAAACTAATGGATGGAGGAACAAATTCGTTGCGCCTCTTCAACTCGCAGCTTTGCCCAGGGCGCCGACTGCCGTCATATTTTTCAATGTGCCGTCGATAAAACCGGCCGATTACCGACACGCGAGAAATTCATGCGCGACCTTCTCTCCCGACCCATGCTTCTATTTCGGTCTGAACCAGTGGCGGGACAACCCAAGTTTCTTTGAAGGCGGGAACTGGCGCGACCCTGGTCACATGCTGGAACCACTGGCTGAAGACTGGTCGGAGTATTTCGCGCTTGAGCTTGCATCGCCTGATGGCCCTATCAAGGGGTTGGCTAAATGATCTTCACCAGTATTGATTTTCTGATCTTCCTAGGTTGCGTTCTTCCAGCCTACTGGCTCATTCGAAGCCACTGGTTGCGTAAGGCCATCCTCATTGCGGCAAGCCTCTACTTTTATGCCTACTGGGACATTCGCTTTGTACCGTTGCTTGTACTTGTTGCGGTCATCGTATGGTTTGCAGCCAGGACGTGGCCCGGGTTCAAGATCAGCCGCAACTGGATGATAGCGCTCGCCATAACCGCGATGCTAATTATCCTGGGTGTGTTCAAGTATGCTGGCTTCTTCGCAAGCAGCTTGAGTTCGGCAATTTTGTATCTGGGAATTGCAAACACGCCGCTTCCAAATCCAGGGATTATTCTGCCTGTCGGAATCAGCTTCTTCACCTTCCAGGGTATCAGCTATCTCGTCGACGTTCGCCGCGGACATGTCAAAAGTCATGGGCTCGTTGACGTGCTGCTCTACATCGCACTGTTCCCACAACTGGTGGCCGGTCCGATCGTAAGAGCGTCAGACTTTTTTCCTCAGCTTGTCACCATGCGGCGTTTCGATGCCGCCGCAACATTGGAAGGTGTGCGGTTGTTCTTGCTCGGCCTCGTCTATAAGGCGGTCCTGGCCAACAACGTTGCTCGTTTGATCGATCCAATCTGGGCCGATGTAACGTCTGCCTCGAACGCCGATCTGGCTACCGTAGCCGTTGGCTTCTATGCACAAATCTACTTCGACTTTAACGGCTACTCACTGATGGCAATTGGTGTTGCTGCCATGTTTGGTTTCGTTATCCCGCCCAACTTCAACTACCCCTATCTCGCGGTATCATTGTCGGATTTCTGGCGTCGCTGGCACATCTCTTTGTCTTCATGGTTGCGGGATTACCTTTACATCCCACTCGGTGGAAGCCGGGGCTCCTGGCTTATCGAGAGCCGCAATTTGATGATCACGATGCTACTCGGCGGTCTGTGGCACGGTGCGAGTTGGAATTTCCTTATCTGGGGAGGTTTGCATGGTTTTGGCCTGATGTTGGAGCGGTTGTGGCGTTCAGCAGGCATTTCCCAACCCCACAGCATATTTGGCGGGAAATATTCGGTACTACTGCTTGGCTGGGTCTGGACGCAGGCTGTTGTCTTCCTGCTGTGGGTTCCATTCCGGGCAGAAAGCGCAAGCGATACCTTTACGGTCCTCTCTGCAATATTTGGCAGCCGCTACAGCGATGCTGCCTCGCTTCTTCCCTGGTGGTTCGCACCAGCTTTGCTTGCAGTGCTGTTGACGGACGCGGTGATGGGGATGTTGCGAAACCTGTACGGTGCAAACGCTATGTTTGCCCGTGGATACATCGTCGCCTTGCTTGTCGGCCTACTTCTAGGGTTGCTACCACTGTTCATCCCGCTTGAGGTGCAGCCGTTCATTTATTTTCAGTTCTGAGAACTTCACCGGCGATTGCCAAACGGCAAGATTGTACGGGCTAGAGTCTGTTCAACTTAAACGGACGCATAACCGGCGTTGGCGAGATAGTTGGCGCATTCCTCAGTTGAGAAGCATTTCAGCACTGCAGCGATAGCGCCGGAGACGGCCTCGCAGGTGCGCGCTCGCGCCTTCCGGAGCAGTGTTTTCAGCTTTGCGAAGACCTGCTCGATGGGGTTCAGGTCCGGCGAGTACGCGGGTAGGAACAGCCGGCGCGCACCCACCGACCGGATCGCCTCG
>JAJFHK010000109.1 GCA_021775655.1 Filomicrobium sp.
CTTTGGCACACCGTGCGGTTTTTTCGGCATCTGCACTTGTAGGACCGAGCGATTTTTGGCGATTTCGCGCTTCTCAAGCCAGCGAAAGAATGATCGCAGTGCTGACATTGTGCGCGAAAGAGACCGCGACTCGATGCCAGACTTTCTCCGTGCTGCCATGAATGCGCGAAAGGTTCGCTGGTCGAGGTATTCGAGATCTGAAAGCAAAGGCGACCGCCCTAGTCTGCCTTCAATGAACCCGGAAAACTGCGCAAGATCCCGCCCGTATGCCAGCAACGTGTTGCTAGTGGCACCGGCCTCGTGCTTGAGGTGCTCAAGCCAAGCTTTGATAGTGAACTCCAGGCGTTGCGCGTCGTTCAAGATCGGACCTCCAACAACTAGAAAACCTTTCACGTCAGCTTCGTAATGATTTGGTTAACGAATCGTAAATGCCCCAGTATGCAGTTTTTCTTGCCTTTGGAACGTGCAGTGGAGGAACGTTCGAACGGTTAGCGCATTGGCAATGAGGAGGTTGAAAACAACTTGAAGTCATCACTGTCAAGATTGCACCTGCCTCCGCGGGAATTGAACTTCGAAAAGCATTCCCGCCGAGTTGGAGTGGAGATCGAATTCGCCGCTGTCAGCGCAGGCAAGGTCGCCCGCCGTCTGGCTGAACTCTACGGCGGTGACTACAGGCGTGAAGACCCGCATCGCTATTACATTGACGGAACGAGACTTGGCGACTTTGTCGTCGAACTCGACACCCAGTATGCCCATCGCGCACCCGGTTCACCCACCCCTTCTACCACGGGGTTTCAAGGGCTGATGGATACTTTCACTGATTCGATGCGCGAGATGTACGGCGATATTGGATCGCTGGTTATTCCTTATGAGGTCGTCTGCCCGCCCATCGAGATCACTGAACTTGCCGACCTGGAAGCGCTCATCGGAGCGCTTCGCCAGGAAGGTGCCCAAGGGACGCGTGACAATCTCCTGCACGCATTCGGCGTCCAACTTAATCCGGAAATCGCGACACGTGATCCGGGATGGATCCTCGCTGTGCTGAAGGCCGAGATCCTGATGTCCGAATGGCTCCGTGCGGTCATCTCAGTTGATATGGCGCGCCGACTTCTGGCCTTCGCCGATCCATTCCCGCAGAGTTACGTACACAAGATCCTGCAGGACGATTACTGGCCTGACATCGGTACTTTGATCGACGATTACCTTGCTCACAACCCGACACGAAACCGGGAAGTCGACATGCTGCCGCTGTTTTTGTGGCTGGACGAGAAGCGCGTCCGCGCAAGAATTCCCGATAAACTCGTCAAGCCTCGGCCGACATTCCACTACCGTTTGCCCGATGCCAATATCCGTGATCCTCGCTGGAGCTTGTCGCTCGAATGGAATCGCTGGTGTGTGGTCGAGCGTTTGGCTGACGATCGAGAAGCCTTGGCTGAGATGGGTCGGGCTTATGTCGATAACGACATAAGCATTCTTTCCGAGGATTGGGCGTTGCGCTGCACCGAGTGGCTCATGCTGAAAGATTGATGACCAAATATCATGCAACCGCTGAACGTGGTCCTTATGCGTCACCGCTTTGAAAAAGACGACGGCGATACAACTAGTTCTGCGCTTTTTTTCATAAGCGTATTATACGGAATGATCACGAATTGATGACACCTTCTCGGGGAGGGAGCCCGGATTCGGGCAGACGAGTACAGCGGCGTTGGCAAGCCGCAGAAATTGGTCTGATTGTATCGTGGGAGAAAGAGGCGTCAGGTCTTTCGTCTGCCATTGCATAACCGGGTGGAGCCTCGCCGCTGTTGTGCGGCTTGGTATTTGCGTTCCCGCATTGAGCTTCATAATTCTAACGGCAATCACGCCGGCTAGTGCCAAAACGCCTGGCGAAACCCACTGCTACAAAAAAATTTGCCACCGCGTAAAAACCATTGCCGAAACCCGCAGGTGGATCGGCAAAACGATAAAAATTACTGCCACCCATTATGACCACCCTTCGGTCGATCGATATAATACCGGCAAGTACACCTCTTCAGGCGAAGTCTTCAACGCCAACGATCCAACCCGCGCCTCCAGTTCCAACCTGCCAGACGGTACCGAACTTCTCGCGTGGAACCCGGTCAATGGACGCGCAGTGCATGTGCGCATAAACGACTTCGGTCCCTTCCACTCCAATCGCAAACTCGACCTCACGCGCGCTGCCGCAGAGGAGCTTGGGTTCGCTCGCGCAGGTGTTGCGGACCTGGACGTCATTATCGTCGCTGCGCCGCCAAATGGGGCACCACGCTATAAGCGAGGCCGACGCTATCCGGCTGCGCTGGGCTACCTTGGCATTCTTCGCCAAAACCACATCGACGCACTTGTTAATCGCATCCGCCTCGGCCAGCAGCTAAATCGTACGGCCAGCATCGATATCCAAAAATTCCTCTGGACGACGAAAATAAAAGAATTGGGAGCAGGAACCGCAGTCGCGGGATATTCACCACCCGTCGACGACGACATCAGTGAATATCGCGAAGCCATAGGGATTTTGCCATACGCGAAAGCTTCCGCCGACCCGCGTCTGCCCCCACCCCCCCGGCTGGCGGAGCTCGTCGATGCGCCCCAACCAGTTGCCACGCCGGTTTATCTTCAAGCTGCGAGCACTTCAGACGCAGTGCCTGTGAAGGCGAGCATCAGGCCAGCAAGTCCGCACCATGAGGGCCCTGCCCGCTTCGGCTTACCTTTGTCCGTAGCCGAGGAAGCTGGCTGGCGCGGGCCACCCAGTATTTTGGTCTCGCAAAACGCCAACCGCGTGAACCAGTCCAAACCTGAGCGGGTGGCGGCTCTGATGAAGGCTCCTATTTGGCGGCCCTCCGCCACGGGATACGAAGTTGCTACCGCCAACGTCGATAGCATCCGCTGGTCAATCCCAGGACTCGATACATTCATGCGGGCAATGGCTCCAGTGTGGGGCTTCGAGGTATCTCCATTGCACGCCCTGCAAGCCGCAGCGGCAATGATCATTGCCGTGACCATGATGACTTCAGCCGCGCTTCAGCAGGCCTATCTGGAGCTTCGCAGGCGGCCCCGTCCCATTCCTATGCTCGTGTCGACTCTGCTGGCACGCGCAATGCGCCACGTCAGAACGCCGCCGCGACCGAGAGCTCGGGTACGGGTGATACGGCGTGAGCCCCGAAGACTTCCCGCGGCCCCCGAGCGGCTCTTAATTCGCACCAAACCTCACGCCTCAGTCATTGCCCGCGGTTTGCGTGTTGATGGAGGAGTGGAGTCCAGGGGAACGGTAATCGTGTCCGGGACGGTTTACGGAGTTTGCCGATGTCATACGCTGGTGATCCAGGCAGAAGGCCGGGTCGAAGGCGATATCGAGGCCGTCCGCGTTGAAATCCGCGGTCGCTTCAAGGGTGAGGTGAGCGCTGCCTCACTCATCATCGAAGCCGGCGCAGAAATCGACAACGACATCACGCTCAACACGATCGCCCACAAGCCTTTTGCAGGACCGGCCCAACGTCCATACGCCATCGCCGCGGAATAGTTTGGGTAGCAAAAGCGTTTGCACCGATGCGACCGGTAGGGAGCCGCTTCCACACAACAGCAGAAAGTGGGGAACCAGAACCCAACACCGGTTTACCGAGTGTT
>JAJFHK010000110.1 GCA_021775655.1 Filomicrobium sp.
CCGTCATTTCCCAACTGAGCCAAGAAAGTAGGCAAGTAAAAGTCTCAACTCCGGTCCAGGCGGCAATCCTATTCGCCGCCGCGCTAATTCTGGCCTCTTTAGCCTATCGGGCCATCGCTACCAGTTGACCGTGCTCGCAATCGCGAACCGCGCCCAAGTGCTTTGAGAAGATCTCTCGTAAGGCAGCGTCAACATCGTTCATCCTCACTGAATGGCCAAGATCCTTGAAACTCGTCACGCCCTGATCACTAATTCCGCAAGGAACGATACCTGAGAAGTGGGAGAGATCCGGCGCTACATTTATCGCGAGGCCATGGAAGCTAATCCCGCGCCTTATGCGAATTCCCAGTGCCGCGATCTTATCTTCGCGTCCCGGTCCAATATCCGGACGCATCACCCAAACACCGACGCGGCCCTCGCGTACTTCCCCAATAATGTCAAACCGGGCCAATGTCTCAATGACGACATTTTCGAGAAACTTGACGAAGCGCCGCACATCTCCACCAAACCGCCGCCGAACATCTAGCATGGCGTAGGCGACCCTCTGCCCTGGCCCGTGATAAGTATACTGCCCGCCGCGCCCGCTCTGGAATACGGGGAAGCGGTCGGGTGCCACAAGGTCTGCGTGTTTTGCGCTGGTGCCAGCAGTATAAAGCGCGGGATGTTCCACCAGCCATATCAATTCGCTCTCCGCCCCTTCCGCAATTTTTGCGACACGTTCCTCCATGATCTGGACCGCATCGAGATATGCGACGGGCTCACGTGCAACGACGCATTCTACCACGCTGGCGGTCTCTGGAATTGCGCTATCCATCGTATTGCGGCGTTCTCCTGTAAGTTACCCGCTTCGATCATAACGGCAAAACCATGCCCAGGGCACACTCGCAGAATGATCGGGCCTTGCCATCTTTGGATCCATCTGTTAGCAGCATCCTCCTCAATCGTCACACGGGGCCAGCACCCAGACGATCGAGACAAAAAAGCCTGCGCTCGACAAGCAGGCAAATGCGGTCGTGGCGGAATTGGTAGACGCGCTACCTTGAGGTGGTAGTGGGTAACACCGTGGAGGTTCGAGTCCTCTCGACCGCACCAATTTCCTTCTTCTCAAATTTACTAGTTGGTGTAATCGGGTAGCGGGTCTCGACAAACTGGATCTATTGCGGCAGCGCGCTGCCCGCCCGACAAGCAATTTAATTATAGATGAGGTAGGGGGCCGTACGCTGTCTGAATTCGGCGACCTCCCCTTCCCAGGCTTCGATTATCGACTGGCCTGAATGACCCTCCATCAACATCCGGTGGAACCGCCGTGTGCCAGCAATCGCGTTGAACATCTTGAGATTGGCAAACAGCGGTTTGATCTTTTTTGCCCGGGCTTCGCGAAGCAGCACCACTAACGCGTGCACGCCTACCTCCAGCGGCTGATAGCCCGATTCATCGGTGACGATGACCCGGACGCCGCTGATGGTATTGCCGACAAAAAGCGGGTTTGCGGCGATATCAGGAATCGAACGAGGCTGATAGTGCTCCGGCACGAAGCGAACGCCGGGAAGGACCAGCGATGTAAGTTGGGATGCGATCCGATCGGCATCCAGCCATGGCGCGCCAAATATCGTGAATGGTTGAGCCGTTCCGCGACCTTCGTTGACGAGTTGCGTTTCTCCGATCACGCCGATCCCGGGATAACTCAGGGCCGAGAGAAACGTCGGTATGTTCGGGCTTGTAGCAACCCAGTCTTGCCCGGTTGAAGGCCACCTCATCTTCCTTTCCCAATCCGACATCGTAACGATGCTGAGGTCCAATCCCTCCAAACCATCAAGCCAAGCTTCGCCCTTGATCATGCGGGCTAATTCACCAACGGTCAGACCGTGAACGATGGGAATCGGGTACTGGCCAACGAACGACTTCAAGCGGCTCTCAAGCACGAACCCGGAGGCGTAGGTCCCACCAAGCGGATTGGGCCGGTCAAGCACCATGAAGGGGATCCCGGCCTCCGCAGCAGCCTGCATGGCAAGTCCCATGGTCGAAATGTAGGTATAAAAACGCGCGCCAATATCCTGAATGTCGAACACCAGGACATCGATGCCTTGCAGCATACGCTGACTGGGTTTGCGTGATTTGCCGTAAAGACTGTGCACAGGCACGCCGGTACTCGGGTCGATGCCGTCGCGAACACTGAGGCCAGCTTCTACTTTTCCACGAAATCCATGTTCTGGCGCAAAGATAGCTGTCAGCGTCACGTTCGGAGCCGCGTGTAGGAGGTCAGCCAAATGATGGCCGCGCACCAGTCCGGTTTGATTGGTGATGAGCCCGACACGCCGTCCGTCAAGAGCTGCGAATGCTGAATTCACGAGCCCTTCCGCTCCCGTGGTCACTCGGCGGACCTGAGCGCTGGTAGCAGCTGATGCGTTGACTTCCATGGCAATTAGCAGCGTAACAAGAAATAATGCTGCTTTTGCTGCCCAGTTTGCGCCAAGGGCCGCGAAATTGATCAATGGCACAGCAGCTTCCCCGATGACTAATCGTTGTCGATAGGCCAAGGGGCTGTGAGGGTTTGTCCAGATGATGGCCAAGCGCCCGTATTCGAGTTGAGTTGATCGCTGATCAGAACAGGCCGCCCCGAACTGATCACAGGCTTATTGTTCTTCGGGTTTTGCCGCTACGGACCCCTCGTAAAACAGCACACCTTCTTCTATCGTCACGATCTCGTTGCCTTCTGGCAACCGGTAGGTGCCATCATTGACGCCGTCTAGTGTAACGGTGCAGCCCTTCAGACAAATGCCGTCGAGTTTTCCGCCGGCTTCAATTTCATGCATAGTCCGTTTGCCGCTCTCCTCGATGGTGACGTTATAGGAATCACCATCCTTATTGCCAATCGTCGCCGATTGCGCGGGCATGACACTGCCCGCGCATAGCAAAAATGCACTTAAAGTCACAATTGCCGCGTGTGCGGCTGGACCTTTCAACTGCGAGGAGATTGGGTCCCTCATTCAGGATGTTTTCTTCTTAGCAGCCTTGCGCGCCGGCTTCCTGGCACTTGTCTTCGACGATACCTTTCTCGATGATGCGCGTTTGGAAACCGCCGCGGTCCTCGATGCAGTCTTCCGGGCAGGTGCCTTCTTCGCTGCGGTCTTCCGCTTCGCCGGCTTCTTCCGTGCGGCAGGCTTCTTGGCCGTCTTCCTCGCAGTGGATTTCTTCGCAGCTGGCTTCCTTGCAGCGGTTTTCCTGGCGGAGGGTTTCTTGGCTGCGGCACTCTTTTTCGCAGCAGTCTTCTTGGTGGCAGCTCTCTTTGCTGCTGGTTTGCGTGCTGTAGTCTTCTTGGCAGCAGACTTCTTTACCGGAGCTCTTTTCTTCGCTGCGGGCTTGCTCGCAGCCTTCCTGGCTGTTGGCTTCTTCGCTGCTGGCTTTTTGGCGGCAGCTTTCTTTTTCGCAGGCTTTTTAGCTGTCTTGGTCTTCATGACGCTCGTTCCTCTTCTGGTACTAAGTTCGCCGAAACCTGCGGCAAGGCGCAAGAAATCGCGCGTGATTTCTTCACTCTGGTTCCAAACGCACTGGTCCTCAAACGGAAATTTCCTGTTGAGGCTATCGAAAAAATCGATAGATATCGCAAGGACTCTTCTTTTGACAAGGAGTGAGTATTGGATATCACGCTCGCCAGAACGTTTCTCACTGTGTCAGAAAATGGCAGCTTCATCGATGCTGCGCGTGAGATGAACGTCACGCAATCGACCATCTCAGCGCGCATTCGGGTCCTCGAAGAACAACTCGGCCGCCCATTGTTCGAACGATCCCACACCGGTGCCGATCTCACTTCTGCCGGTGAGCAATTTCGCAAGCATGCGCTAGCTCTGGTGCGTGTCTGGCAACACGCTCAGCTGGAAGTTCGCTTGTCCCGCGAGCACCGCGATCACTTGGCGGTCGGCGCGCAAATGACGTTCTGGCAGGATTTTCTTATCGATTGGATTGGTTGGCTCAGGACGACAATGCCTGACATTGCGGTCTCGGCGACCGCCAGTAACGGGACATATTTGATCCAGCGGTTGCTTGAAGGCACTCTTGATCTTGCTGTCCTTTATCAGCCGACCCAGCCACCCGGACTTGTGATCGAACACCTATTCGATGAGACTTTTGTTTTGGTTACCTCATCCAAAACCAGCCGGCGCAGACGAGACGATGAATATGTCGCAACCGATTGGGGGGGCGATTTCTTGCGTGACCATGCCTCCGCTTTTCCACACCTTGAGACGAGCGGACTGCACCTCGACATCGGTGCCAACGGTGTAGATTATCTTCTGAAGAATGAGGCGTCATGCTACTGCCCGCGTCGCCTGGTCAAGCACCACCTCTCCAAGGGGCGCCTGCGCCAGCCTGCGCGAGCGCGCAAATTCGTCTATCCGGTGTTCGTGGTTTACCCTGAATCCCGTGACGTTGATGCCTACGAGCCAATTTTAGACTCGCTGCGCAGCATCTCTTCAGGTGCCGGCTAATGGCGGGGGCCAATATTACCGGCCATGTCAGGGCCTGCCTAAACCCCAAGTGTCGATTTGATCACTTTTCGCACGCTTGGCGGCAAGCCCCTTACGGCTGCCTTTGCCACGCCCCGGCTTTCCGTCAAACGCAACGCATCACAAGCCTTACCCTTGGCACTGAGCGCCAACACGTAGTCGCGGACAGTGACGAAATCGTCGGCTAACCGCTGCTTGTAGTCAGCGTTGGGTGCCAGCATGTCGTATGTGTGGACGCCATGCTGTATACATGCCTCAAAAACCGCATCCATTTGCGCGGCGCCCGGACTCGCTCTTTCCAATTCGATGTCAAAGGCGCCGATATGGGCGCAATGAACACCCTTGTAGCGTAGACCGATCTCAATCGCGACCGGACGACGGTCAAGTTTGAGTATGGATGCCGTCAATCCTACCGGACGATCAGCCGATGTCGCGACGCTTCCCCAGAATTCAGCAAAGCGCGGCTCAGCGTAAGCGTTCGATACGATCGCGTGCTTCTCAAGCCAGTCCGCCTTGAATGCAAGAGCGCGCTCAACCGCAGACCGTGCGACTGCGCCTTCGCTGACCATTCGGAAGCTGATATCGCCGGACTGTTCAAGAAGTTTTCGTTTGCGCCGCCTGTTTCGACGCATTTTGGATGAGAATTTGGCTTCTATGTCCTGTGGGCTGGTGAGATTGTGAATCCTTAGTGCAGGCGCGACCTGTTCATCAGTCACGCGGCTATCCTGGGCAACGAGCGCAACTGCCAGTACAGTGTCTTCCCGGACTTTGCTGGCAATTAGGAGATCGCCCCCGCAGATGTCGGCGGCATAACGCAGTCCGCGCACGATATCGCTGGAGGTAACGTCTTCTTCTTTGCATACCACGTCGGAATACTGACTGACCGGGGTCCCCATCCATGTCAGCGTGCGGACTCCAAGGTTCGTTTCCACCGCCAAGGCCATGCCGAGGACAAGCTGACCCTTGCGCCGACCGGTGACTATGGCCGGTTCGAGCTTCTCATCCAGGAACGTATTCCACCAGTGCCAGATCCAGGTATGTTGCTGGAATACAAGACCTGGATTGTTTGACGCTTGGGTTAAGGCTTCCCACTCCGGGCGCAACGCATCGAATTCCGAAAGCGTATCGACGATTTGGAAGTCGAGAGTGTCAGTGCATCCCTGCGCTCGCGGGAGTTGCTCGCTCGGCACGTTGATGTCTCTTTGATAGACCTCAAAAACCACGCTCTACCGCCTCACATTCTGATCAACACCGTCACCACGCCAGTGTCCTATTTTCAAACACAAATCATCCCGACCGTGCGACACAAACTAAGCATTGCAAGTCTGAGGCCCAATGGAGCGCTAGGCGGTCGACAGTTAACCGTGATTTGGCGCGCTTAACTGGCCCAATGCCTCATCCGGGACAGCTTACCGGGTCAATCGAGTGGCGCGCGCAAGTGCCGCCGCATCCGAATTGGGCGCGCCCAAAAACCAGCAATGAGTTCCGATGCCTCGACGCCGACCTATGATCCGGAAAAGCAGTATCAGGTCCCGAACCATTGGGAGAGTTGTTGCGCGTCGCACAGCAGATGGTATATAGAAAGTACAGTAAAAGTGATATGCGGTGGCGGGCAAGTGAAAGTCCATGCTGGCGGACGCGGTGTAGACCGCCAAAGTCGATACTCCGGTTGTGCCGACCTGAGACGTTCACTCTCACGGTTCGTAGTGTTGAACTGTTCGTCGAGCGACGCTAGTACTTAATAGTCTAGATGATGATAAGCCGGTAAGTATCAGAACTAAATAGAGTTAGCGCAGCGTCAATCACCGCGGACCGAGTTCTGACCGCTGCTGATGACTGCAATATGCCGTTGCAGCGCTAAGTGCGTATCGTAGGGACAAGCGGGTCATGCTTCAGGAGGTCGGCCATACCGACAGGCGGTCGTTTCGAAGGTCCAACTTCACGATCGGTAAGGCAGGATTCAGTTTCACCGTCGTTGCTTTGGACGTATTGGTCATTGTTTTCGCGTCAACTCTGAGTGGCGCCATTTATCATTTAATCGGTTATGGCGTGATTGGTCCAGCCAGTGATTTCATAACCTACGGACTGCTTACCAGTGTCTGCTTCATTCTTCTTTTCGCCTACCGCGGCAGGTATGTCGTTGAAAGGTATTTGGACGGTACAAGCAGCTTCGTAGAGATCGTGGCTGTTTGGACCTATGCCATACTCGCGATGACTCTCATTGGATTCTTGGCAAATGCCACTGACACAGCATCGCGTGGTTGGTTGCTTTCATTTTATGCGGGTGGTCTGGCTGCGCTCGCGCTTATGGATGATCGCTTGTACCAGTGGGTCGCACGCGCTGTCCGATCTGGTCTCGTCGCTCCACGGCGCTTGATGCTTGTCGGCGATGCCGAACGACTTCCACGCTTTGTGGCCAAACTGCCCCACGAGGGCCTTGGGCTTGAGATCATCAATGCCATCTGCCTGCCGCCGCCCCAGGAATTGGCAGGTATGAATGCGACGCAAGTCCGCGAATACCTACACGACGCCGTTGTAGGCGGCCGTGAAAGCATGATTAGTGACGTAGTCCTGTTAGTCGATCCTGGCCGCGACGATTCACTGCGCCGAGTGACTGACGGTTTAATGGATCTTCCTGCTGCTATCCACCTGGGTGGATGGTCGCTAATCGAACGATTCCCTGGACTGCGTGCCGACCGCATCGGCCGGCTCAAGACCCTAACCCTGGTCAGATCCCCTCTGAGCGTATTTGAAAGCGTCGCCAAAAGATTGTTTGACGTCGGTCTTGCATTTGTTGCACTCGCATTGGTCAGTCCAGTTCTGGTCCTGGCGGCAGTAGCGATCAAACTCGATAGCCCAGGTCCGGTATTCTTCCGGCAACGGCGGCGGGGGTTCAATCAGCAGGAGTTTCGTATCTGGAAACTGCGCACGATGAGTTCGCTGGACGATGGAGAAGACGTTGTCCAGGCGACGAAAGGGGATGCGCGTATCACTCGGATCGGCTCTTTCTTGAGATGCACAAACATTGACGAACTGCCCCAACTCTTCAACGTACTGCAGGGCGAGATGTCTCTGGTCGGCCCGCGTCCCCATGCGATTGCCCACGACCGGCGGTACGAGCGGTCCATCGATCGATACGCCCAACGTCTGAATGTGAAGCCTGGCATCACAGGTTGGGCACAGGTTAACGGCTGCCGTGGTCCAACTGTCTCAGAACAGGCAATGAAAGATCGACTGCGATTTGATCTATACTATATCGACAATTGGTCTGTTGCATTCGACCTACTGATCCTTCTGATGACAGTGGTCTCGCCACGCGCATACAGAAACGCAATCTGAGCACTTCTGCGACGGTTGCATTGCGCCGCCGCGTAATGAACGAGCATTTGTGGCCTACGAATTTCCGTCGCCGGTTTACAGCTGCCGCGAAAGCTTGATCTTCCAATCGGCGCAAAAAAGAGATTAGCCCATGTAACGTGGGAACCAACCCTCGTAAGCGGTCCTCAACTGAGCCAGCGGCAACTCCGCTTCACCCGGTTTCACAAGGGCCTCGCCGCCAGTCCGTCCAACGATACGGGCGGGAAGAGCCAAAAGCTTGGCACGCTCGATGATCCGCTCAGCTCGCGAAGGTTCGGCCGAGATAATGTACCGGCCCTGGTCTTCACCAAACCAGACAGCATGCTCAGGCAGACGCCCTTCGTATTCAAAGAGTTCGACACCAAGGTTTCCACCCAAAGCCATCTCGGCAATGGCAACGAGCAGCCCCCCGTCAGAACAGTCGTGCACCGTATCGATGCCATCATCCCGAATGAGACTGCGAACGAGCCGGCCGGCCTTTATTTCCTCATTGAGTTCGACAGGAGGTGGCGCGCCATCAAGTCTACAGATAAAAATGTCCTGATACAGGGACTGCCCCAGCCAACCCTGCTCAGCTCCAATGACGATGAGAAGTTCGCCTTCCCGTTTCAAATCAAGTGAAGCAAGCAGCGAAACATCCGGCACGAGCCCGACCCCGCCGATCGCTGGAGTGGGCGGTATGCCGACGCCGTTCGTTTCGTTGTAAAGCGACACATTACCTGAGACGACCGGGTAGCCGAGCGCTTTGCAGGCTTCACCGATACCCTCAATCGCCCCAACGAACTGACCCATGATCTCCGGACGCTCAGGCGACGCAAAGTTGAGGTTATCAGTAATGGCCAACGGATCCGCGCCGATGGAAATCAGATTGCGCCAGGTTTCGACAACGGCCTGTTTGGCGCCCATTGCCGGATCGGCGGAAACATAACGCGGAGTCACATCGCACGTAGCCGCGATGCCTTTGGCAGTACCGTGAACACGAACAACGGCCGCATCACCGCCTGGACGCTGCACAGTGTCACCCATCACCATGTGGTCGTATTGTTCGTAGATCCAACGACGCGAACATAACTGATGGCTGCCAACCATTGTTTCCAGCGCTTCCAGCATGCCGCCTTTTGGTGCTGCGACCCATTGCGGAAGCAGGGCCCGTTTCGGAGGAGTCAGTTCATCCGGCCGCTGATAAAGAGGTGCGGAATCGGCCAGAGTCGCAACCGGGATATCCGCTTCGACCGTGCCGTGATGCGAAACAACCATGCGGCCGGTATCGGTGGTCTTACCGATCACGGCGAAATCCAAACCCCACTTCTCGAAGACCGCTTCGGCTGCGGGCTCTGAACCTGGACGCAACACCATGAGCATCCGTTCCTGGCTTTCCGACAGCATCATTTCGTACGCCGTCATGCCTTCTTCGCGCTGCGGCACCTTGTCGAGATCAAGCTGAATACCGACCCCACCTTTGTCAGCCATCTCAGCCGTCGACGAAGTCAATCCGGCAGCGCCCATATCCTGTATGGCGATGATTGCATCCGAGGCCATAAGTTCGAGGCAGGCTTCGATGAGAAGCTTCTCTGTGAACGGGTCGCCAACCTGAACAGTGGGCCGCTTCTCATCTGAATTTTCATCGAATTCGGCTGACGCCATTGTCGCGCCGTGGATTCCATCCCGCCCGGTTTTGGAACCGACGTAGACGACGGGCAATCCGACACCCTTGGCCGCAGAATAGAAAATCTTATCTGTCCGAGCCAATCCAACGCACATGGCATTGACGAGGATGTTGTTATTGTAGCCGGCATCGAAATTTGTTTCACCGCCAACGGTCGGAACGCCGACACAGTTGCCGTAACCGCCGATGCCTGCGACCACTCCGGAGACGAGATGGCGGGTCTTGGGATGATCGGGGTCCCCGAAACGCAAGGCGTTGAGATTGGCAACCGGGCGTGCACCCATTGTGAAGACATCGCGCATGATGCCTCCGACCCCTGTGGCCGCTCCTTGGTAGGGTTCGATGTAACTTGGGTGGTTATGGCTCTCCATCTTGAAGTCGGCCGCCCAACCATCGCCGAGATCAACAATGCCCGCGTTTTCGCCTGGCCCTTGAATCACCTGCGGCCCGGACACCGGCAAAGTCTTCAGCCAATAGCGCGAGGATTTGTAGGAGCAGTGCTCCGACCACATAACCGAGAATATGCCAAGCTCGGTCACAGTCGGCTCGCGGCCCATGATTTCGAGCAGCCGCCGGTACTCATCCGGCTTGAGACCATGCTCGACGATAAGTTCAGGGGTAATCACGGACGATGTCGCTTCGGTCATGGTGGTCCTGATAATTGCCTGCGATCCGCTCGCAGCAAGGCCAATATGGCGGCTCGGCGCATGCTTATAGCCGTGCCAACCGCAATTGTCTTGTCTCCGTGGCGAGATCACGCCAGGCAGCCAAAACTTTACACAGGCTTATAAGTCCCTGAGCAAACGCGTCTGTAACCGCCGACCCTATCCGCCCACTCTGGTAGTCAGACAACGCTTCGATAAGGTGGTCGCTTGAAATACCGCAGGTTCAGTTCTTCATAAGCTGGTCCTGCATGTCGGACAGAAATGCCAGCATGTCTTGCCCTGCAAACACGAACGTATCGACGCCGCTGTCTTTCAGCGATGCTTCCAGATCGTCACCAGGGCGCCCGGCAAGTAGGACGCGACTGGCACCTGCCTCCTTGAGCGCTAAGACTGTCTCATAACCCAGGTCTCCATAGATTTCATCCGACGAACATATGCATGCCGCCAGTGCGCCTGAGTCTTGGAAAGCTGCCTTGACTTCGTCTGCTGAGGCATAACCTTCGCTTGTCAAAGCTTCGATACCACCTGCGGCAAGCAGGTTTTTGATCCATGTCGACCGAGCTGTATGCGCCGCAATCGGTCCTAGGCTCGCGAGAAACACTTGCGGATACGTTCCTGAACTTTCTTTATGAGCTTCTGCTTTATCGCGGAGCGTTTCAAATGGTTCGGCCAGACGCCCAGATGGCAGCGCTGAAGCCTGTATCGTTGCAGCAGGACCCGGAGTGACGTCGCCGATTGAGGCACCGCCAACAAGTGCAGCGATCAGATCGGCAAACACCAGATCCGGATTGCTTGCGCCACCAGTAGGAACGCCTCGCGTAGGATCAGATTCAACTTCGAGCACATCGACGCCGCCCTCGCCAAGTAGTGGGAATTCGCTGGTCCCAGTAATTGCGGCTTTGCGACGAGCGATGTCCTTTTCGCGTGCCGCGCTAACGTCAGCGATCAATGATTGGATGTGTCCGGTTTTTAGGCTTTCGACGATGCCTCCCTTGGACTCAATATCCTGGAAGAGCGCCCAAGCCACGCCGGCAAGTTCGTCGGTCAGCGCCTCATAACCGCCTGCTCCGGCGGCAGGGTCTGCAACCCGCCAGAGATTGGATTCTTCCAGCAACACGCTTTGAGTATTGCGCGCGATCCGCCGCGAGAATCCATCCGGTAGGCCCAGCGCCATCGTATGCGGGAGGACCGTCATGGAATTTGCACCACCAACTCCCGCGGCAAACGTCGCCATCGTACCTCGAAGCATGTTCACCCACGAATCGCGCTGTGTGACCATGCGCCAAGCTGATTCAGCGTTGATCCAAATGGGTTGTGACGGAATTCCACTTGCCTCCTCAACTCGCGCCCACAATCGGCGCACGGCGCGCAGCTTCGCCATTCCCAGGAACTGATCGGCATCTATGGCATGCGTGAACGAAATGGCCTTACGGGCTTGCGCCCCTTCGAGCCCATTCGCGGTTAGCGCTCTGAGATAAGCCACCCCCGTCGCAACCGCGACTGCAAGTTCCTGGGCTTCGGATGCCCCTGCTTCGTGGTAGGGGCGCGTGTCGCAAGTGAGGAATGGCCCTGTAAACCCCTTAGCCATGAGCGCTTGCACGGCATCGGCCAAGCGCTTGCCGATGGTCCCCCAGTCGGCAGCCAGCACACCTCTGTGAGCTAGATTGCCAAGCGGGTCGATACCGAAATCAATACTGCAATCGCCAGGCTTCATGCCGCGCTTCTCGACAAGCGCGGCGACCAGTGCCGCATTAATACGGCCCGCTGGTGCCGGATCGACGCGCAGCCTAATCATTTCAAGCGCGACACCGTTCAGTGCGGAATCGAGTTGGTCGACAGTTTCCCCGGTTAGGCCATATCCGCGAGCCGAAAGACTACCCGGAAAGACCAGCGTGAGAGAGTCGACCCCATTCTTGAGGTCTTCCAAAGCCTGAGTTGACGCAGTGTCGGCATCTGGTTGATCCACCCGTGCTGATATCCGCCAGGGTTGACCTGCGGTTTCGCCGCTGATCGACGTAGCACCAATGCGGCCAGGATAGAGCGGGGCGATTGCCAGCCCGTCCGCGGTCTTGGAAACAAGCCTCTTCTCAAAGTCGCCACCCTTGAGTGCCTTATCGACAAGTGCGCGCCAATCGGCTTCT
Source organism: Filomicrobium sp. (assembly GCA_021775655.1). Taxonomy (GTDB): domain Bacteria; phylum Pseudomonadota; class Alphaproteobacteria; order Rhizobiales; family Hyphomicrobiaceae; genus Filomicrobium. The sequence continues at coordinate 12,332 of JAJFHK010000110.1, forward strand.
CTCGGTTGTGGGAAATCGGAGGCAAGTGACAAGATTTCAGCGCTCATTCGGCGGCGACCTTCCTATGCGTTAGACGGCCAGCGCGGCATCTGGCCGACCAGTGCTGCGCTGCAACGGAGCCACCCTAAACCTTCCGAGCGCTTCCGCAAATTCCAGCCTTCGACTAACCCCAGACACGGTTTGCTTCCCAAGTTGCCCTTATTAACGGGGCGCTCGCGAACAACTGTTTGCCAACAAAAGCTGTTGGTCGCACAGGCAACTGCTGTTTTCTTTTCACCCACAACTATGCGATGACGCTCGCAAGCCCCGGGGAATCGGGGATTCGCTACGGCGCCGGCTTCTCAGCTGCGTCCGCCAAAAATGGCAAGTGAACAGCGAAGAGGTGAGAGCAATGACCGGATCTATGCTGCAGGACGGCAAAATCTATCTCGGCACCAGCGTAAAGCCAGAGTACCTGGACCTTAAACTTGCCAACCGCCATGGCCTGATCACTGGCGCCACGGGTACGGGTAAGACGGTTTCGCTTCAGATACTGGCCGAAGGCTTCTCGAAAGCCGGCGTTCCGGTCTTCGCTGCCGATATCAAGGGAGACTTGTCCGGCATTGCCAAGGCCGGCACACCGAAAGACTTCATCGTCAAGCGCAACGAGAAGATCGGCCTGACGGAATACCAGAACACCGCCTTTCCGACGATATTCTGGGACGTCTTTGGTGAGCACGGCCACCCGATCCGGGCCACGGTCGCAGACATGGGGCCTTTGCTGCTGTCACGGCTGATGGAACTCAACGAAGTTCAGGAAGGCGTCCTCAACATCGTTTTCAGAGTTGCCGCCGACGAAATCGAAGCTGGGAACAAGGAATTCCTACTCCTTGATCTAAAGGATCTGCGCTCCGCCCTGAACAATGTCGGTGACCGCGCAAAGGAACTTTCCAGCCAATACGGCAACATCGCTTCCTCCTCTGTTGGGGCAATCCAGCGAAGACTCCTGGTTCTCGAGGAACAAGGCGCCGATAAGTTCTTTGGCGAGCCGGCTCTCAAAATCGATGACATCATGCGCGTCAGCATGGACGGCCGCGGCATTGTGAATCTATTGGCCGCCGAGAAGCTCATGCAGAGCCCGAAGCTCTATTCGACGTTTCTATTATGGCTTCTGACCACACTTTGGCAGCATCTGCCTGAAGTCGGAGATCAGCCCAAACCGAAGCTCGTGTTCTTCTTCGATGAGGCCCACCTTCTCTTCGACGAGGCTCCCAAGGCTCTCCTTCAGCGAATTGAACAAGTCGCCAGGCTGATCCGCTCCAAGGGCGTCGGTGTCTATTTCATCACCCAGAATCCGCTCGACGTGCCTGATACCGTATCTTCGCAGCTCGGCAACCGCGTTCAGCACCAATTGCGCGCCTTCACACCCAAGGAGCGAAAGTCCGTCAAGGCGGCCGCAGCTACGTTCCGACCTAACCCCGATATCGACACCGAGCGCACCATCCTTGAACTCGGAATTGGTGAAGCCCTCGTTTCAACGCTTGAAAACAAGGGTGAACCGTCGGTCGTCCAACGCACAATGATCCGTCCACCAGAAGGGCAAATCGGACCGTTGACGCCCGAGGAACGCGCCACACTGATGCAGCGCAGCCCGGTGTCCGGCAAATACGATACCGCGGTCGACCGTGAAAGCGCCCACGAGCTTCTTGCCGAACGCGCAGCCGAACTCGCCAAGAAGGAAGAAGAACTTAAAGCCGAAGCCGAAGCTGGCGGTGGCTGGGGAGAGAGCCTTGGCAAAAGCATCTTCGGGCGAGGCCCCCGGGGCGGAAAATCCATGGCCGAGCAGGCAGCCAGCTATGCCTCAAAATCGATAATGCGCAGAATGATAAGCCAAATCGTCAGAACGGCACTCAAGGGCCTGCGGCTGCGCTGAACAGACGCGGCGTTGGCTTTGACCGAGGACAAAAGCCGCTTGCAGTGATCGTGGCA
>JAJFHK010000012.1 GCA_021775655.1 Filomicrobium sp.
AAACTGCAGCCCACTGCTCGGAAATGATACCGTCGGCAGTCCAGGCGGGATCTCGCGGGGCATTGACTGCGCGAGCAAGCCATTCGCGCACGCCACCCTTGTCGCCGTGTTCTTCGCCTTCGATGCGCGCCATCAAAGTGCATGCGCGCTGGGTCAGCCGGCTATCCATCAGTGGTTTGAGAGCATTGCGCGCCGTTGTGTAATCCTTCGCATCGATGGCGGCATTGGCAACCGCGATAGAACTTTCAAGCGAGTGCGGGTTGAGTTGCGCCAGTTTTTTCACGCGATCCAGGCGGTCGCGAGGGCTGTCGCCGAGACGCGCGTATGCATAAGCCGTGGCGAGGTCAGGATGCGGTGCTTTCTGCCAGGTCTTTTGCAGGATCTTGGCAGCTTTCGGTGTCGCTCCGCGGGAGGCTAGTAGCCGCCCGGCAATGGCCCCGGCCGGAACCAGATCTGGCGCAAGCTTGTGCGCATCGAGCGCTAGGTTGAGCGCGCGCTCTGGATCTTTTTCCTCGAGATCCTGTGCTTGCGCAGTAAGCAGCACAGCGCGCCGCCGCTCCGCACTTGCCTTTTCGACATGGCCGTTCTTTCGGGCGACAGCAAGTGTATCGAGTGCGCCTGCCCAGTCGTGGCTCTTGCAGTGCAGATCGAACAGTGCGTCGATTGGCCAACTCAAGTGCGGGTTCAGCGCGATTGCGCGTTCCGCAAACTGCTTGGCCGCCTCGACCTCACCTTCACGTTCGGCTTCGAGAAACAGTCCACGCAGTCCCAGCTGCTCGGTGTCCGTCGAGGCCAGCATCGATTCATAGATGCGCCGCGCGGTTGCCTTGTCTCCTGAGAGTTGCGCTGCCTGCGCGCGTAGAAGATGCGTCAGCGGTTCATTCGGCATCGACTTACGTGCTTGGATCGCATACTTCGTTGCCGCCGAGCGGTCGCCAGCACCAATGGCAATCATGCCTGTCGATAGCGCATCGAGGCCACGCTTCTGCCGCCTCTTGTTGAAGTAGCCGCCGATCACGGCCGGGCTTTCCCACAAGTGCCGAAGTAACGACCAGACAGCCAGCGTCATCCCTGTCAGCAACGCAAGCGCGACGACCGCGTGAAAAACGCTGATCTTTGCCTCCTGCCCCTCCCAGTTGACGATGATCTGGCCCGGACGGTCGGCGAGCCACGCCAGACCGCTAGCAAGCGCAACGACGAAGGCGAGGAATAAAACGAGTCGGATCATGATTTTTCTGGCGCCTTAGTTTGTAGCGGACAGTGAGGCTTTCAGCTGTTCTTCGACGGATGCCAATGCCTGGTCGACACTGTGCCGTTCCTCAACTTTCTTGAGCCAGCCGCCAGCGGCTTGCTGACCGCCCTCGGGCAGTTCTTTTGCAAGCCTCAGGACTTCATCGAGACGGCCCGCCGCCAAAGCACTTTCCATACGCGAGACAATGGCTTCAACGCTTGTGTCGTCTGCGTCGTGGCTAACCTTGCGGATTTTTACGACGGAACGTGCATTGGCCAGCAACTGGTCGAATACCGAATCTCCAGCCGGTGCAGCCGAAGCTTCAATGATCGCATCGGCCACCGGGCTGAACATCGACTGTAGCTTCGCAACGGAGGCCACGCCGGACGTTTCGAAGGGTTCGAGTTTGGAAAGGTCGATGAGATCGCCGGCGGTGTGTTTGACCTGTGCAAGTTCTTCGGCAAATCCGTCACCGCGTTCGATGGCGCGCGTCAATCCGCCAAGCTCAAGTGCCAGCACGATACGCTTGGCATTCTGCGCGCGGTTTTTTTCGGCCGAGACGACATTTGCGACTTGCGATTCAAGAGATGTTACTTGTTCGGCGACAGGTTTGACGGCTTTTTCGACATCGCTGGGGCTGGCAAGCCTTGCAATCTTCGAGGAGACATCGCCTTCGAGACCGGAGAGATGGCTGGTAATTTTGGCCGTCTCTTCTTGCACGACACGCAAGGTGTCCCCGAGCCGCGTCGTGTCCGCCTTTACTGTTTCCAATTGCTGGCTCAACCGTGCGGCATCGTTTGCAACGCCAGCGAGCTGCCGGTCCATGCGCTGCGTACCCGAGCGCGCCGCCTCACTCGTTTCGGAAACTTTGGCCAGCCGCGATTCGACATCGTCGCTGACACCAGATCGCACAGCTGCGATCTGGTTTTTCAACGTCTCTTCGAGGTCTGCCATTCGACCGGTCAATGCGGCAAGGCGTGGGACAATTCCGCTGTTCTCATTGCTTTCCGCAAAGGCCGTCATGGTCGAAAGCTGTTGCTCGAGCTTGGCGAGCCGCTCTTCGGGAATGCTGCTGGCAGTGCCGTTCTGCCCAACCTGTTCACCAAGAGCAGCCGTTTTTTGCTGAAGCTCGTCCTGGGTCGTCTTGAGCGCTGTCACTGAACCTTGAATGGCTTCAAGCTCGCCGATTTTGGTTTCCAGGCCGGTAAGCTGCTTTGCTAAAGAACCTGCATCGCCTCCTGCTGCAGCGCCATTCGCCTTTTCGAGCGCAGCCAGCCTGTCTGACAGTTTTGCAATTCCGTCGTCGGAATTCGAAGTGCTACCGGCAATCCCCAGCCCACTTTTGATTTGAGCGATCTGAGGCTGCAATGAGTCGGCGCCAAGCAGCGCCAGGAAACCGCCGACGAGCCCTGCTGCGAGAAGACTGAAAAACGAGCCAATTCCTGAACCTGAACTCTTGCGCGGCGGCGGTGGCGATCCCGCTGGCTTTACCCTATCTGAAGCTGCCGAGCCTTTCAGCGGCGCATCATTTGAGGACGGAGCACTGGACTTGGTAGCTTTGTCGTCAGGCGTGCCCGAAACGGGCGGGTCCGACTTTGGCGCGCTGGACTTGTCTCCTGGTCGAATGCTCGATGAAGAAGTTTCAGGCTTGCTGCTGGCACCGCTAGCGCCTTTGTCGGCATCTCTGGGCTCCGGCGGCTTGACCTCGGTCGCCTTCAAATTCAAGGTCGCGTGGGGCTTCTTGCCACCGGCCACATCTGCCGAAGGAGTCTGATTCTTACTTGGGGTGGATTTCTTGTCAGTCATGAAGTGGATAACCTCTACGCAACGACGATACGCAAGTCCATCTGGTCCGGTCCGAGACTCGCAGATCCTGATTGGATTCGGGCGTAATCTACTGGGTGATCGGGGTCATATCCTGAATTGTTCCGCCATCCGGTTAATGAGCGCAAGCACTTCCTCGGAATTCGGACGCGCCGAGACATTCACCTCGGTCGGACTGAACGGTGTCAAAGCATCTGCAGTCGCCTTCGAGATGCATGCCACTGCAACTTTTCGAGCTTCTGCGGTCAGCCCTGTGGACTCCAACAGCCTAACATACGTCCGAGAAGTCTCAGGTGACATAAGCAGTACGGCGTCTAGATGACCCTTCCGTAGGGCCAAAATGGCTTCCTCACTAAGTTGTTTAGCCGCTTGCGCTTCATAACACCGAAGTGTTGTAACCTCGAAACCTTCTTGCCTAAGTGCCCGCTCAAGGTCGAATGCAAGCTTGTAGCCCGCGAAATGAACGAGGCGGCCGCCGGCAGAGTTGGCATTGGCCTTGATAACTTCGACCAGACCGGCAGCGTTGCCCGGCCCTTCCTTGACACCGTGAAAGCCAAGGTCGTGGGCGTCTCTTGCAGTGCCTTTTCCAACGGCGAACACAGG
>JAJFHK010000111.1 GCA_021775655.1 Filomicrobium sp.
GGCAACCCATACCGTGTCGCTGGCCGCACTTTCGTTCCTCGTCATGACCCCAGCTACGATAGAACAGGCACGGCGTCCTGGTACGGCGATGACTTCCATGGCCGCCTTACATCGAACGGTGAGGTCTTCGACATGCACAAGGTTACAGCAGCCCATCCGACTCTACCGCTGCCCTCCCTTGTGCGCGTTACCAACTTGGAAAACGGTCGTAGCGTCGTATTGCGAGTCAATGATCGCGGCCCCTTCATAGACAACCGCATTATTGACTTGTCGCGCGCAGCAGCCGACCGGCTAGACTTTCGCCGCCAGGGTACGGCAAAGGTGCGTGTAACCTACGTCGGTCGCGCCAATCTCGGCAGTTGATAGGCGCGTAACAGAACGATACATCGAAACTGCAATGAGCCGCCCGGGTGTGATGCCCGAGCGGCTTTTCTTTTTCAGGTGAATTGATAGCCGGTCAGCTCTGCGGCCCGAGATTGACCTGCAAATTGTCCATGATCTCCGAAGCCATCGAGGCATTAATGGCGATCTCGTTGAGAGACAGGTTGTCCGCGTTGAGCTTTCCCCAATTCGCCACGCGCTCGGACGTCGGCACACCTTCTTCCGGAGGATACTCCTTGACGGTCGCCGAATAGATACCCTTCAACTGGTGCCGATCACCACCGGCGGGCTTCCGGGCGAAGTTTTCTCTCACCGCGCGTGCCTTTCCGCAGATATTTCAGCGCCTGATTATGCGGTGATCGGTCCAGTTGCACATCAGGCAACATCCTCGTTATAGATATATTCAATACATAAAGAGGCCCAGAGTTGGCTTTGCGCCAATTATCCCCTCGACCCCAGAAACTCCGCACCCGCGGCGGCCGCGGATCTATATTGCACCGCATCGAGGCCACATGATCAATGAGCTGCTCTGGCTACAAACTCCGGCTTTGATGGCCCTTGGCGGTCTAATTGTTGGCCTCCTTGTCGGAATGACGGGCGTCGGCGCAGGCGCCCTTACGACACCGATGCTGATTTCCGGATTCGGCGTCGCTCCGGCTGTCGCAGTCGGCACCGACCTGCTCTTTGCTGGCGTGACGAAAATCGGCGGCGCATGGCGCCATCATCGCCTCGGTCACGTCAATTGGAAGATTTTTTCTTCGCTTGCGGCAGGTAGCGTCACGTCAACCCTTCTAACGCTCGCTGCTCTCAATTATCTGGGAACCGGCTATCTCGATATCGGCGACTTGATCCGCAATGTGCTGGCGGTGATGCTGGTCATTAGCGCAATTGCCGTGCCGCTCATTCCCTTGCTGATCGTACGCACCGTAAAGGAACCGATCCGTCCCCTCGTGATGCGGCCTGTGGCAACCGCGGCGTTTGGCCTGCTCCTTGGTGTCGTTGTCACCCTTACGTCGGTTGGTGCCGGCGCGATCGGCGTCGCTGTCCTGACCTTGCTATATCCAACATTGAGGGCGCGCCGTATCGTCGGGACCGACATCGTCCACGCAGTGCCGCTGACACTTCTCTCCGGGTTTGGTCACCTGTCGATTGGTAATATCGATTTCGCCATTCTCGCAGCGCTCCTTCTTGGGTCGCTACCTGGCATCATGGTTGGCTCGAGGCTGACATCGACATTCCCTGACTGGATCCTCCGCCTGATACTTTCCGGCGTTCTTGCATCGGCAGCTTACGTTGTCGTTACAAAATTGTAGAACAAGCAACCACATGAAATACAGAAGAAAAATTGATTCATGAGCGGTAAGTTCCACGGCTTTCCCACATGGCACCCACACTCCGTGCAACGCAGTTAAACCAGCTAGACGCTGGCCCGCGAATCATCGCAATTTCCAAGTCAAATCGCGCGCTTAACTTGTTCTGTTTTGTTTGTCGGCCGCGACGCAGTTCATCGCGTCAGTCACAGCTGAAATTCGAAGTAGGACGAGTCAATGGCCATAGATGCCCTTGTTAAACCGTTGCTTCCGCTCGCTATATTCCGCGGATTGAAGCCGCTCCAAATAACTGAAATCGCACGGCGTGCCGAACGTATCATTTATCGCCCCGGTGATACGATCATCGAGGAAGACGAAGTCGGAGACGCTGCCGTTCTAATTGTGTCCGGCGACGCGGTACGCATATCTGGTCCCGACCACACAGGGTCACCTGAGCCCGTGATGTCAGGTGCACTTGTCGGTGAAATGGCCATGCTCGTCGAATCCGTCCATTCATCGACTATCGTCGCGCGCGGCAATGTCAAAGCATTACGGATCACCCGTACCGAGATGCTGGAACAGATGCATGAGGATACTTCGCTGGCCGAACACTTCGTTGAGTGCATTACCGGTCGGCTTCGATCGCTTTCCGAGGACTTAAAGAACGCAGATCATGCCTTCGCTCGCTGGAGCGCCAGTGCACAGCTTCATTGACAGGTAAATTCGCCGACACGCACAACAACCACTATGATTACCGCTGGCCATAAGCCAATCGCCCCCACCTCTCGGAAAACTCTCGGGTTGCACAAGCGCTGAAACGAGAAACGCCCAGCCTCGGGGGGAGAGGCTGGGCGTTAGCGCTCTCGCGCGTGATGCCGGGAGGGAAACCGACATCCCAGGCTACGTCTTCGGCTAGACGGGGGGCACTACCGATTGAGTACGACGAGCCTGACTAGGTTCAATCTAGACACTCTTTCCCCTTGGTCAATAGTACCCCCCCCTTCACTTCACAAACTTGTGAATGATTCCTTGCTGTTTATCCCAGGATAAACCGTTGCCATGCGTCGGAAGCGCCACAGTTAACGTGATGCGCCTACCCAAGAATCGTCTTACTGCCGAAAAGGATTTCCAGGCGATTTGATCACAAACTGGCTCGCGTCGATTTCGCTGTCTCGCTCAACATTTGCAACCTCAACACGTGTATCGAGGCCCTGCGCATCCGTTGTAATCCACTCTTTCAACTCAAGGTCTGTGCTGCTTTTGTCCATAACAAGGCGAATTCGGCCCGGCGTATCCGGACTCTTGTCCTGAAGCGCCAGCAGAAGCGAGGTGTCGTTTTCCTGAACTTCCGTTATGTGAGCATCTCTAAGCAGGTCAACATTCTTACGAAGGAGGACCCGGAACGGCGTCTGGTCTAGTGCAACCCTGTCCTCATTTTGGAGGTCGTGATCCTGGATCGCCAGATAGGTCCCATCCGAAATGATAACTTGTCGTGACGGCCGCGAGTAATCGAAGCGGAACATGCCTGGCCGCTTCAT
>JAJFHK010000112.1 GCA_021775655.1 Filomicrobium sp.
TCCAGATGAATCACGACGTCGGAGCCTTCAATCTCGGCCTCCAATTCGGCTTCAAGGCGATCGCAAATGTCGTGCGCGGCCGCGACCGTCATATCGCCGGGCACGACGAGATGGAACTCGATGAAGACAACGCGGCCGGTATGGCGGGTGCGCACGTCATGGGCTTCAATCGCTCCGCCTCCGCTACGGGCAATGGATTCACGAATTCTCGCCTGCATGTCGTCGGGGGCGGCTTCGTCCATCAGCGCGCTCACCGACTGCGAGACGATTTTGTAGCCCATGAAAAGAATGTTCGCGGCGACGAGCAAAGCGAGAATTGGATCAAGGATCGTCCAGCCGGTCAGCACGACGAGCACGATACCGGCAAAAACGCCGACGGACGTCCACACATCAGTCATCAAATGCCAGCCGTCGGCGGTGAGGGCTGGTGATCGCCAGAGCTTGCCCTGGCGGATGAGATAGAGCGACCAGCCGCAATTGATTGCAGTGGCCACACCGTTGATCATCAGGCCGATGACTGGCTGCTCAATTGTTCGCGGGTGGATCAGCGCGTGAGAAGCTTCCATGACAATAAAGAGCGCCGCGACAATAATCAGGGCGCCTTCAAAAACTGCGGAAAGCAGTTCCGCCTTTTCGTGGCCATAGGGGTGCTCCTTGTCAGCGGGTTTGTTGGCGACGCGGATGGCTGCCCAAGCCGCAATTCCAGCGGCGACATTGACGATGCTTTCGAGCGCGTCCGAATAGAGCGCGACCGAGCCGGTGACGAGATAGGCAACGTACTTGATCGCCATGACGACAAGCGCCACCGCAATGGATGCTGCAGCGACCGTGCGGATCCGTCTTTTCAATGATGGCTGGGAAGCGGTGGTCATGGCGATTTGCTTAGACGCTCATCGCGGAAAGCGCAAAACGAAGGTGGGTGTGGGATAGTAGCTTAGCTCCGTCAGCTGATATCGCTTGTCGGCGCGAAGGGCCAGGAGCTGTCATTAAGTGTACCTGAGACATCAGGGCCTCGGTGACTGCATTTGCACTCCAAAAGTCCAGATGGGTCCATTGCTGTCGATCATCTTCCGATCTTTCGAAGGCAAGCAGCAGAAATTCACTTGGTATTGAAGCAGCCGCCGTCGCTCCGCTCTCAAAGCGACAAATTCTGTTCCGGAGTTTGACTCTGGGAAAAAATGGATGCTCACTGGAACCTGCAAGTTAGTCAACTAGCTATGGACTGTATTGATGCACCGCAACGCGACGACCACCAAGAAGCAAGAACTGGTGGAGGCAGCAGCCGGTTTATTCCATGAACAGGGAGTGGGAGGGACGACCCTGGCTGATGTCGCCGTAGCCTCCAAAGTCCCGATTGGAAGCGTCTACTACTATTTTAAAACCAAGGACGATCTTGTTTCCTCCGTACTCGATCGGAGGAAGGAGGGTTTCGCAAGGTTATTGGCTCGTTGCGAGAAAATTTCCGCCCCCAGAAATCGCTTATTGGCTCTCGTTCAAATTTGGGCCGAGGACCGAGACAAAGACGCTCAGTACGGATGTCCGATTGGTAGCCTTTGTTTCGAGCTGGCAAGGGCACGCGGTCCGCTAAGCGAGCAGGCAGTCCGGCCGTTCCGACTGCTGCTCGAGTGGTGCGAGGAGCAATTCATATTGATCGGAGCGAAAGACAAGTCAGGTTGCTACGCCCTCCATTTGGTTTCGGCTCTTGAGGGCATCAGCTTGACCGCAGCAGTTTTCGGTGACGCTGAAATGATCAGCATGGAAGTGAAGCATTTGGAGGAGTGGCTACATTCCGTATAGGGCGTGCAGTTTCTCAAAACAGATGGTTGTGCTTGCTGCCTCTCGACCACCTTCCAAATAACAGTGGCAGCTCAAATAAGCGGAGCAATGAGATGAAGCGATTGTGCGTCCTGGCCGTTATGTGTGTCGTTGCATTGGGAATGAGTCATGCAGCGATGGCAGAAGAAGAGCTGTCACCTTACGGCACGTCTAAAACCGATCTGCACGAGTACCCAACGATCGATGCCGTGTTTGACGCCAACTACACAGAACCTAAAGACCTCAACATGCTTTACGCGTTCGTGAAAAATACGATGAAGCCCCTCAAGGGCAAGATGGTCGTCGTGACGCACGGGCCCGAAGTGCGCGTTTTTGCCAAGGAAAATTACGTAAGATATCAAGGAATTGCCGACAAGATGAAAGAGCTTTCAGATGCAGGAGTGGAATTCCGGATGTGTCACAACGCGCTTCGGGCGGCCGGTTACAAAGCCGACGATTTCCACGGCTTCGTCACAGTGGTCCCAGCCGGTTTTCCTGAAATCGCCTATCTGCAGTCAAAAGGCTATCAGTACATTAATCCGCTGCCGTACTCACCCCGTGACGTCCGCTACCTCGATCACCCTGAGTTAAAGAAGGACTAATGGGGCCGAGAAATTGAGCCTCCCTCTTGAAGTGGTTCGATTCTCAGTATGGCTTTACTCCCTGTTGGGGCTCACTCCATTTCCGGTCCGGGAGTCATGCAATTTTTCGGACCGCTTCACGCTGGGACTCGCAATCGGTCGGCTCAAGTTACCACGCGACGATTGTGGCCGGTCTCGCGTAGTCATCGTTCGACGCGTTGCCGGTTCACCGACCCAATAGCAGCGCGGCCGATTCCTAAGGCTTTGTCAGAAACAGGCCGGTCAGTCTCGGCTTCATTGGGTCACTATCATGCGACGCATAAACTCCCCACTCCCCCGCCAATTGACAGCTTCAAGTCAATCTCAACCGCGCTTACCCTCACCTGCGCCCACATTCTCCCGACAACAGCTATCGTCTCAAAAAGAAAAGGCGGGGGTGGAGCCCCCGCCGATCTAATGCATTTGTCTTGTTGAGCGGAGGCCGGTTCACCCCTTCAACACTTCGACAAGCGTCTTGCCGAGGCGGGCGGGTGATTTGGAGACGCGGATGCCGGCTTCTTCCATGGCGGCGATTTTCGATTCAGCTCCGCCCTTGCCCCCTGAGATGACCGCACCGGCGTGACCCATTGTGCGCCCTGGAGGCGCTGTGAGCCCGGCGATGAATCCTGCCATCGGTTTCTTGCGGCCCTTCTTGGCCTGTTCAATCAACCAGGCGGAAGCGTCTTCTTCTGCCGAGCCGCCGATTTCACCGATCATTATTATCGATTCTGTTTCAGGGTCATCGAGGAAGAGATCGAGCATGTCGATAAACTCGGTGCCTTTAACCGGGTCGCCGCCGATACCGACCGCCGTAGTCTGCCCGAGACCTTCGTTGGTCGTCTGAAACACGGCTTCATAAGTCAGCGTGCCGGAGCGTGAAAGAATGCCAACCGAGCCCTTCTTGAAGATGGAACCCGGCATGATGCCGATCTTGCATTCGTTCGGTGTTAGGACGCCGGGGCAGTTCGGGCCGACGAGGCGCGAGTTCGATTTTTCAAGACGAGCCTTCACCTTGACCATGTCCATCACAGGAACGCCCTCGGTGATGCAGACAATGAGTGGGATCTCGGCGTCGATTGCTTCGATGATCGCCGCGGCGGCACCGGCTGGAGGCACGTAAACAACGGATGCGTTGGCACCGGTTGCTTCCTTGCCTTCCTTGACCGTTGCGAAGATCGGCAGCTTGTCGCCGCCGGAACCTTCCCAGGTGGAGCCACCCTTCTTGGGGTGGATGCCGCCAACCATCTTGGTGCCATGATAGGCAAGTGCTTGCTCGGTGTGGAAGGTGCCGGTCTTGCCGGTCAGACCCTGCACGAGAACCTTGGGGTCT
>JAJFHK010000113.1 GCA_021775655.1 Filomicrobium sp.
TGAGCAGAATCATGTCCGAAGGTCAGGCAAGCATTACCAAAACCTCGATCGTTTACGTGGCGGGCCTCTGGGTGGTTATTTCGGTCGGATTGCTTGCCAGTCTGGTTCTTCTTTATGCGATCAAATCGGCAATGGGCATCGATATGTTTAGCGGTCCGTCGTTCCTTCATGATTTTGCGTTTGTAGGCACGGTGTGGAACTAGGTGGGTTTTGATGCCTTTTAATTCTCTTTTCAATTTCGCCTCCACAAGAGTTTAGAGAAAGCAGTAGGAGCCCGCTGCCGGTCGGCGACAGGAGAGTATGATGGAAACGACCTTGAGTTATCTGAGTTATTTGAGTGATCAGGAAAGTTTTGTGCGCCATGCCCACGAGGACGGTGACCGCCAGCGGGAGTTGTTCGAGGCGGCAACTTCGGAAGCTGAAAATTTCGGCGTTCTGTCGGCTGTGGTGTGTTGTACGCTCAATGACTTGCGGGACCGGGGCGCAAGTACTTTGCCGAACTTCATTCTTGGATTTCTGCCTTCCGATCCGATCCTGCTGCAAAATTTGCGTAAACTTTCTGGAGGGGTCATCTCTGCCGACCTAGAGATGCACTTAATCTATTTGAACGGTCAGATATATGTCGCGAAGGCCCTGCTGCGCGAGTCCGTGGAAGAGAAGAAGGGTTTTCTGACGCATAATGATGTCGACCAAATTTCGCATGCTTGGCGCGGGGTTTGCGATCACATTTTGCTGGCGATTGCGTATCTGGACGCGCTGTTTCCTGATGGCCGGGTCACCGCTCAACAAATTGACCGCATTAAGCTTGAGCACAGCCTTCTGGATGCCCGGGAAGGGGGTACGGAGCTGAGCCTCAACCGCGATTTTAATTTTCCGACGTGGGCACAAAAACGACGTCACCGCCGTGTCATGTTAAATGATATCGGCAGTGCTCTCATCGATGGTCGAGTACACACGGTTCTGATCACTGATATTTCGGTTGGTGGTCTTGGTCTCGATTTCACGGAGGGTGTCAGAAAGGGTGATGCCATCACAGTTACGCTTTCTACGGGCCGCTCCTTCCAAGGGCGCATTTCCTGGTCGGCGGGGACACGTTCGGGTCTCCAATTCGACGAAGCGCTACCGCACAACGACATTTTGTTCTCCTGGGAGTCTGTCTGACTTTTAATAGAATTGTTGGATCTCAGAATGCGCTTCTCCGCTGCGCATGAGTTCTTCAATCATCTCAATGAAGTTGTAACCCGCTGCGTGCGAACTTATGGTCGAAAGTAGTTCTGCCTGCCCTCAACGGGGCTTAAACTGTCGGCTCCGGCGTTGATTGGATTCAATGGGCTAACCGACTTTCTCATCGGAGAACGTGCGTGCAATACTCGTCTGAACTTTTTACTTACCTTCCCCGGTTGAGGCGGTATGCGCGTGTGATTTGCGGCGGTCGGGCTGCTGGTGACGACCTCGTCGCTGCTGTCATTCAGCGTCTAGAATTGAGCCCGGTGAATTTGTCGAGTGACCCGCTGGTCGGACTATTTGAAATTTTGGTGACGCTTTGGGCGGAAAGTGCTGGCACGGATGCGGAGTGGAACAGGAAAGGTGCGCTAGAAACGGGCGGAGGCGGTGGTGCTGTTGCTGCCTTAAGTGTTTCGAATCGACAGGCCTATTTGTTGGTGGAGCTTGAGGGCTTCAGCCACGAGCAGGTTGCGCGGATGCTCAAAACGGACGTGGCCGAAATTAATGCTCTTTATAGCGAGGCCGGTGAGATTATTTCAAAGCAGCCAGCAGTCGATGTCTTGATTGTGGAGGACGACGTTTTTGTCGCCGAAGACCTGAAGTTGATCGTTGCCGATTTGGGACATCATGTGGTCGGAATTGCGAGGACTGCCAGCGAGGCGGTGGCGTTGTCGCAATCGGTGGTTCCGGAGCTGATTTTATGTGACATTTCGCTCGCGGACGGCAGCAGTGGCATTGTTGCTGTCAATGAAATCTTTGGCGGTGAGGCCGCGCCGGTTGTATTCATTACCTCCAGTCCTGAGCGGCTGTTGACGGGCCGTAATGAGGAACCGGCATTTATTATCCGCAAACCTTATTCGCCCGAGCAAGTGCGTGCAATCACCGGGCAAGTCTTGCTCTGTCGCGTTGAAAACCAGTCCTATCGTGACGCTGAGTTGGAGAGCTAGTCATAGCCTAGCCATTTCTTTTTTTGATTTGGGTGGTTTGGTGTTTCTGCTCGACTCGATATTTTTAGTTGCTTGTCGCGCCAAAAGTTGCATTGAGGACCATCGCGCCTCCCGCGAAGAGCAGCAGGATGTCCATTAGATTTGTGAACGCACTCGCTTCCATGCGCTGAACGTATGCCTTTGCAAACCAGGCTCCAGCCATAAGGGTCATGCCAATGATGGACCCTTGCACTATTATGATCAAAGGCAGAGCTCCGAATGTCCAGAACGCGAGTAGCTTTGACGAGAACATTGTCAACGAGCTCATTGCTTCAGTGCCGATGAAGGCCCCCTTTAGGAGACCGTGAGCGAGAAAGAATGGGGTGTTGATTGGACCGGTGTTTGCGACAATCCCGGTCAGGAATCCAATTAACGCTCCTGCCAGCGCGAGCCCAGGAAGTGATAATTGGACGTTGCTTTTCGCAATCCAGCGGCGGATAGGAATCATGGCGATGAAAAATACGCCCAGGAACGCTTCAAGCATTGTCGGATCGAATGCCAGCATCGTCCTGGCGCCTGCCCAAACAGTGATGCTTGCTGTCGCGCTGAAAGCTGCAACCGCGCGCCAGGCTATTGCCGGCCACCAAACAAGAATGCGTCCAAGATTACCGAAAACAGCTGCAACCGCCATGATGGGAACCGCGGCTTTGGGGCCGAAGTAAAATACCAAAAGTGGCATCAGGATTGTCGTGCTACCAAATCCGACAATGCCTGCCAACGTGCCCGCTATTAGGCCAACGAGTGTCAATATCAGCCATGCCATCAACCAGGTATCCATCGGAAAGCGATCGCCGTCGTAGCAATTTTGTCCATCGCGGTGTTCTGGCTAGCTGTCGTAACACCACTTGCCATCGACCAGAACGGAGCAATCGTTGGAGTTGTTTGTGCGGCGACGACCACGTTGCCTGTGGCCTGGTGACCCTGCCCCCTTGGTGTCCCTGATCATAAACAGAGTCTGTTCTGGTTTGATCCGCTCCCCAAGGCGCAGTATTGCATGCGTGTAGAACGCCTTCGAATTTGCATCGCGATTCACCGGCCGCTGCCGACATTTGATGTTCTGGCACGTACAGTACTGACGGCGACCATTTGTGCAATCGCCTCCCGTAAACGTGCAGGTTGCGCTGGTTTATATAGGAGCGTGTGCCCGCTGCGTTCGGCCTCTTGCTCAAGGAGCCGACTGGACACTCCAGAGAGCACAATTGCAGGAAGCCTAAGTCCAAGCTCCGCCTCTACTGTGCTTAAAAGGTTCAGACCTGTTTCGCCTTTCTGTAGGAGGTAGTCGACGATCAAGACCTGCGGTAGGTCGTCAGCAGCAAGGATTGCTAGCGCTTCTTCCGATGACTGCGTCGCTGCAACAATGCATCCCCAATCTTCCAATGTCGATTGAACAGCCCGGAGTGCGAGGTTGTCGTCATCTACGACGAGCACCCGATAACCGGCAACATCAAGACTCAAGCCGCCACGTTTCTCCTCCCGAGGTTTGGTCACGGTGCAGCTGGAGCGCGGAAGGCTAATGGAAAAGCGGGTATTCTTGTTGGGTGTTGAGGAGACGTGAAGGCTATGATTCAAAAGCTTGGCGGTGTGCTCCACGATCGATAAGCCCAGTCCGAGGCCCGCACCAAATCCGACTCCGTTTTTCTGCCTGACCCTGCTGGTACCCCGATAGAATTCCTCGAAGACGTGGACGATCTCCGATTGCGGGATGCCCACGCCAGTATCCCAGATCTGGATTTCAGCCGAATGACCACGGCGCCGGCAGCCAATCAGAACGCTACCCTGCTTCGTGTTCTTCAGCGCATTGGAGACGAAATTGCTAAGGATACGATAAAGCAATGTGGGATCGCTACTGAGAATGAGACTCGATCGGACAGATCGCAGTTCGATTCCCTTATCTGTGGCGAGCCCTTCGAACTCCCGCTGCAAACGGCTGAGTAAGCGGTCGATCGGAAATTCTTCAATCTGCGGCTGAATAACACCGGATGCCAATTTTGAAACGTCGAGTATTTTTTCGAACATATCGCAAAGCGACTCCACACACGCGTTGACATTCGCAACGGTCCGCTTGGCCTTCGGTGTTTCGACCTGCTGCGCGAGATTCGAGACGAAGAGCGTCATTGCATGCACAGGTTGGCGCAGGTCGTGACTGGCGGCAGCAAGAAAGCGGGACTTTGATGCATTGGCCGCTTCAGCCTCTTCTTTGGCACGAACAAGCGCAGCTTGTGCACGTTCGCGCTCACTCAGCTCACACTGCAGCTCACCTGTCCTTTGCTCAACACGAGCCTCTAGCTGCTCGTTGATCCGATCTTGATTTTCTAGTGTCGCTTTCAGGTTTCCAGTCAGGAGATTGAGGATGTCGCCGAGACGACCCAACTCATCCCTGCTGCGTAGCTGCACGCGCGCGGTCAGATCCCCCGAGACCTGCTGCTCAGCTACCGCGATCAAATGCCGTACAGGTTTAACGACAGTAACGAACATGAAGATGAAGGTTACGATCACAGATCCAAGAGCGGCAATGGCTGCGATTAAGAGGATGCTGGCGCGCGCTCCCCAGAATGGGCTGAAGAGTGCCGGATCGTCGGTTTGCAGTTCGATCCTGTAGACTTTGTCTCCGTGGATCTCGCGTTCCTCGTATATGACGGTGCTACCATCCGTGTTTGGATTCGCACCGAAATCGGTTTCCGTGGATGTTCCGCCTTTTTGAGTAAGCGCGATTGTGGTGTGGTTCGCCGGGGCAAGTGATTGGAGAAATTTCGCCGAGACGATCTGGCCAACAACAACGACTCCCGTCGCACCACTGACGCCCTCCGTGACACGCATTGTAACCAATGCCAGGTTGCCCTTGTAAGAACCAATGCCTGAAATCACCTTGGGAGTCTTATCCTGGGATGACGCGACGATTTCTCGGACAAGTGGCGCCAACTCATCGTAGTCGCCAAAATAGCTCGGCGACTGTGCCCGCGCGAACGCGCGGCCATCGAGATCATAGAGATTGATGATTTCAATATTGGAATGGCCGAGAAAGTTCATGATCGTGTTCAGCGGACTGTACTGATCTCCGATGAGAAGTCCGTTTTGTACATTGGCGTTTTTGGCGAGTAACTTTGCGACGTCGAGGAGTTTGGAGCGGTTGCCTTCGTAGAGGGTGCGCACATGCCAGGTGAATTCAGCCTTCTTCTGTGCGAGATTTTCCTGATAGCTATTGTACTCCTCCCTCAGGATAAGCCCCCCAAGTGCTGCCGCGAGTAGGGTTAGGACAGTTATGGGGGCTAGTACTTTCGAGGTCAGCCCGAAAACTGGTCGGCGCCGTGCCACCATTCCGCGGTCAGCATCGCTTCGCGCTGAATGTGCGACTACCAATTGAGGGTTGAGCATTCTAATCGCTACCTTCCCTCACCAGTCATTCCAGATGCACCGGAAACGAGCTGAACAACCTCGCGAACTGGGTCGTAATAGGACTCGTCCTTGACCACGTAGCCTACCGCTGGGAGTCCTCGAAATAGTTCTTTTTTGGCTTCGAGCAGAGCACTGCGAATCTTGTTCTGCATCTCTTGTGGCACCGCACTATTGGCGGCGATGCCAAGATTCGGAATCGTCCCCGTCTTCGCAACGATCTTGAAGACCGCACCGTGCTTGGTAATAGCCTGCTTTAGATTGTAGTCCCAGGTCGTGCCCGCATCGATGCTGCCGCTGGCGATCGCGTCGGTGACCCGGGGCTGACTGCCGAGGAAATAGATTCGGCTGAAAAAGCTCTGGTAGTCGAGGCCGTTGCGGATGAAATAGGCGACCGGATAGACAAAGCCGCTGGTCGATTGCTTCCGTACAAAACCAAATCGAGTGTTGCGCAGCGATTCAAGCCCCGTTATGTCGTCCCGATCCGAGCGCGCGACAATGAAGCCATCATATGTGGGGCTCATTCTCCGATTGCCGAAATCCCAGCTAAGTTCTGTCGCCAGCATCGTCACGCGAGGATTTCTCCGCTGTGCGAGAACGAAGGGTACAGGCGATATCGCGGCAAGATCGATCGACTCGTTTGCGAGGAGATCGATCGTCTCGCCATACCCGCTCGCGCCAACGATGATGAACTCGGCACCCACTCTCTTGCCGAGCCATTCGAGCAATGGCTTGTAATTTGCGCGTATGTCGTCATCAGACTGGCCATGCTGCCAGGGTGTGACGCCGAATCGATACTTGGGCTCTGCAGCACTTTCCTCTGCGGTGATCACTCCACTTAGCAGGAATGAAAACAGCAGGCAGAAGCCCAGAACCAATGTCCATCCCCAGCCGAGCAACCGCGTAACGCCGTGCTCAGCGTTTCCTGCCGTTTCCTTTATTTGTGTCGGCAGGGAACCCGTCATCGCGTTCGACTTAAGGGTTTGATCATTGATTGATTCTCGCATTCTTCCGGCATGACGATCGGCCTCGCAGGAGCCCGGCTAAGTTTCGGTCGTTTGGCCGGTGGCTGCCTCACTCGAGGTCCGAAGCATTTTGCGACGCTCTGAGCCGGTCGGCCAAGATGGCGGCTTGGGTCCTGTTTGACGTCCCGAGGCACTTCAGAATTGCTGCAACATGCAGCTTGACAGTGCCCTCCGCCATTCCGAGTGACCGCGCGATGAGCTTGTTCGACCGGCCTGTAACGATCTCGGCCAACACTTCCCGCTGCCTACTGGTGAGCTGCGCAAGAGGGCTGTCAGCATCGTTGTTCTTTACAGCCGGTGCCATCGGGGTGCCGGCTGCAGGTTTCAAGCCGCGCGGTTGAACACAGACGCCACCATTGAGGATCAGCCTGATGGCACTCAGCATTTCGTCTTTCTTCATCGATTTTGGAATGTAACCGAAAGAGCCGGCATTCATCGCGCGCTCGGCGTCCTCGCGGGAGTCGGAGCCG
>JAJFHK010000114.1 GCA_021775655.1 Filomicrobium sp.
GAGATCGCTGGGGCACCGGTCCGAAACCTCGGGTCGTGAAAGCCCCCCTGGCAAAGGGCGCCAAACGCACGCTGAAACTTGCAGCAAATCCAAAACCCAGCAGCGACACAACTCCGGTCATCGTACACGAGCTTGAAGCACGTCCCCTGCCTCAGGTTAGCAATATCTCTCCTGACACGATCAAGTCCGCCATGCAGGCTCTGATTTCCACGCGTACTGGCTGGGGCACTGAACCTTCCGTTAGCGGTGTTCGCTTCGCCGGCAACTTGAACCGTTACTTCGCCCGCCGCGATGGCTGGGGAAAAGGTCCAAAGGCCCGCAAGGTCACAGCACCGCTTGCGAAGGGCGCACGCCGCAAGCTGCGACTTGCAAAAGTAATCGCTCCAGCCGAAGGCAAGCCAGCAATCGTCCACGAACTTGAAGCACGGCCATTACCGGAAGTCTCAGCGATCCCTGCCGACCAGATTGGCAGCGCCATGAATGCGCTTCTCGCCGAGCGCGAAGGTTGGGGAAAATCTCCTTCGAAGTCCAGCCTTGCATACGCGGTTGGATCGTCGTCGGTTGCCTATACTGGCGACCTCAAGGGATTCCTTGCCCAGCGTGAACACTGGCAAAGCGGCAAGGCATCCGGTTCGGGAACTCAGGTCGCTGCCATCAGTCCAAAATCTACCATCTCTGATGCAGAACGTACCCGCTGTTCCGGCAATCTCAGTGATCTTGCAAATAAGCGAACGATTCTGTTCGCGAACGGCAGCTCTGATCTTTCGGATTCCTCCAACAAGGTGTTGGATGAAATTGCAGGAACAATCAAGCGGTGCGGAAGTATATCGGTCCGCGTCGAAGGTCACACTGACTCAAGAGGCGCAGCGAGTCGCAATCAGGCTCTGTCGGAAGCTCGTGCCCTGTCAGTTCTAGACTATCTGGTCGGTGCCGGCCTCGATCGTTCGAAACTCCGCTCCGTTGGGTATGGCGAAACAAAGCCTGTTGCTTCAAACAACTCACGCAAATCGCGCGCACTGAATCGCAGGATTGAATTTACAATCGAATAGACAACAAGCAGCGTTCGAGATCGCTGATTCAACAAGGCATTACGAAAAAAGCAGACCGCTCCGGAAGTGATTTCCGGGGCGGTCTTGTTCGTGCTCATGACCCTCTCTGGCCAGCATTTGGCTGGTCTGGGGAGGAAGATCGCGCGGGGCACGCTTTGTTGATTTGGGCGCGCCCCGAACCTTGTCTTTCGTTGGTCGGGTCAGATGCGTTGGCTACCCTGCCCGAATTCTGGGTAGGCTTCGATACCGATCTCCGCCTTGTCGAGACCATCAGTTTCCTCTTCAAGCGTCGGCCGCAGGCCGATCGTGAATTTGAGGAAGGCCCAAACCACGAAGCTCGAGACGAACACGAAGGCACCAATCGCCGCGACGCCGGTCGCTTGCACGATCACGTTGGCATCACCATTCGTCCAAGCAACGATCAGCGTCCCCCAGATCCCCGCGAAGAGGTGAACCGGGATTGCGCCGACCACGTCGTCGACACGCAGCTTGTCGAGCAACGGTACGGTGAAGACTACGATAACGCCACCGATGCCACCGATGATGACGGACTGCCAAATGGCCGGAGCCAATGGTTCAGCAGTGATCGACACCAAGCCGGCAAGCGCACCGTTAAGCGCCATGGTCAGATCAACTTTTCCGTAGATCACCTGCGTCATCACCATCGCGACAATCACGCCGGCAGCAGCCGCCATATTGGTGTTGACGAAAATCTTGGAAACAGCCGAAGCATTCTCAAGAGAACCAAGAGCAAGCTGCGAACCGCCGTTGAAGCCAAACCAACCCAACCACAAGATGAAGGTACCAAGCGTTGCCAAAGGCATCGAGGAACCCGGCATCGGATTAACCGCTCCATCGGGACCATATTTGCCCGCACGCGCTCCGAGTAACAAAGCACCCGCAAGTGCGGCCCAGCCACCGGTTGAGTGCACAAGCGTTGAACCGGCGAAGTCCGAGAAGCCCATGTCGTCGAGCCAGCCAGCACCCCACTCCCATGAACCCTGGATTGGGTAGATGAGACCTGTGAGCACGACAACGAAGATCAAGAATGGCCAAAGCTTGATTCGCTCAGCCAACGTTCCCGAAACGATCGATGCGGTGGTGGCGCAGAACACCATCTGGAAGAACCAGTCCGAACCGGTCGAATACCCATTAGCAACATCCGAACCCGGGTCGGGCATCGTTACGGGGAGAAACTTTCCGATCGTGTCGGCCACGATCCAGTCATCGCCTGGGTACATCATGTTGTAGCCGACAAGCCAGAACATCATTCCGGCAACCGAATACAAGGCAATGTTCTTGGTGCATTGCATTGCGACATTCTTGGTGCGCACCAAGCCGGCTTCCAGCATCGCAAAGCCAGCAGCCATCCACATAACCAGGAAGCCAGTCATCAAGAACAATAGCGTGTTGAAGACATAGTCAACGTTGGCGGCGGTTGCTGCGGTCTTGTCGACCGCCACTGCTGCTGCAGGTGCGGCCGCTTCTTGCGCATAGCCCGGTGCTACAGTTACGGCTAACACCGTAACGGCGGCAATTCCGAGACCTATTTTGCTTCGAATTTCATTCATCTAACTCGTCCCTCCACTTCCAATCAAAGAGCTGCTTCATCCGATTCACCGGTCCGCACGCGAACAGTCCGTTCAATCGGTGAAATGAAGATTTTTCCATCTCCGATCTGGCCGGTGCGTGCGGCCGTTTGGACAACCTCGAGCGCCTTATCAGCCTGAGCGGCTGGCACCACGACTTCGATTTTGATTTTTGGTAGAAAGCTCACCGCATATTCAGCACCGCGATAGATTTCCGTATGGCCCTTCTGTCGACCGTACCCTTTAACTTCAGTAACCGTCATACCTTCGAGACCGAGATCGGTAAGCGCTGTGCGTACTTCCTCGAGCTTGAAGGGCTTGATGATTGCAGTGAGAAGCTTCATCACTTGCCCCCTTTGCTTTGAACTGCTTGGCGGAACTTTCCAGCCATGCCCCAGGGCCGCCAGAAATGGCAGCGCACTGTCGCAATGACCAAGTCACCGGGCAGGGATTCTCAAAGAGCATGCCAACTCTGGAAAATTTTCTTAGACCACTGTATATATTGAGAAAAATATGCAGGACTAACTTTCGACATAAAGTCAGCATCGACAGAATTGCATAAAAATTATGCGTTTAACATTTTTTGGCGAATTTTTAATCAGTGGGATTCAGTGAATCGTAACACTTCCGTGATTTACCCGATTCGCATCAATCCTTCTTGCGCCGTAGAGGCAACCAGCGTCCCATCCTCACTAAAAATCTGCCCTCGGCAGAAACCCCGCGCGCCGGAAGTGCTGGGGCTGTCGAGAGAATAAAGCAACCACTCATCCGCTCGCACCGGGCGGTGCAGCCACAGCGCATGGTCAAGGCTTGCCAACCGAACATCTGGGTCGGACAAAAGTTTCCCATGCGGTGCCAATGCCGTTTCCAATAATGCGAAATCGGAAGCATAAGCCAGGATTCCAGCATGCACCTCCGGCTTGTCTGGCAACGTATCAACCGCTTTGAACCAGATTTGCTGGCCAGCCTCCCGATGCGCACGATCCATGTAGCGCGAGATATCGACTGGCCGAAACTCGATTGGCAAAAATCGCTTCCAGAAGCGCTGCATGCTGTCAGGCAACTTTGCAAGTTTGCTGGAAAACAGCTCACGGGCATTCTTGAGCTCGTGCGGCGGCGGTACATCTGGCATCGCGACAGCGTGATCAAGCCCCGTCTCGGATTTGTGGAACGAGGCAACCATCACGAAAATCGCCCGTCCGTGTTGTATCGCCTTCACACGGCGGGTCGAAAAACTGCCTCCATCGCGTAGGACCTCAACTTCATAGTCGATCGGCACCTTCAGATCGCCAGGTAAGATGAAGTAGCCATGCAGTGAATGAACCGAGCGCTCTGGCACGACACTACGGATGCCTGCCACCAGCGCCTGTGCCAAGACTTGGCCACCATAGACGCGCCGCCAACCGACCGTACCACTCATGCCCCGATAGTGGTTCTCCTCGATTTTCTCAAGGTCGAGCAACTTAAGGAGCTCGGCTACAGCAGCCATTGGATCTTCATTCATGGAGAAAAGCTCTGGATCGAGTTGGGGTGCTGCGCCCTCCGCGGCACCAGCGGCACTTTACGAAGCCGCAGCCCCATCGCAAAGTATGCCACGGCAATTTGATGCGGCTTTCCAGTAGATGAACAAGAAATTCGATATCGCAATCTCTGGAGCAAGTTTTACCGGCGCCGCGTTGGCGCTCGCCCTGTCGAAGTCGCTTGAAGCAAGCCTTTCTATTGCAGTCATCGACAAGGCGCCTGCCACCGCCCCAAGCGACACTGTACCGGTAAGTCCACGCGCATTCGCTATATCGGCTGGCTCCCGGCACCTCCTGGAATACTTGGAGCTTTGGCCACAAATCGAGCCTGATGCGCAACCTGTCAGCGAAATTGAAATTACCGATTCACCGCTCGACGCCGGTGTCAGGCCGGTTCTCTTGACCTACGATAATTCCATCGACGACGGGTCCCCTGCTTCCCACATCGTTCCCGACGCGGTTTTATCCAATGCTCTGAATTCAGCACTGAAGACAGCCCCAGGCGTTGAGTTGATCGCCAATACATCCGTCAACGGATTTTCAAGTGGGGACAGTCGCGCCAAGTTGAGTTGCTCGGACTCGACCCTACTTACCGCCGATCTCGTCGTCGCCGCCGAAGGCGGACGCTCTGCAATTCGCGATGCGGCTGGCATAAAGACTGTCGGCTGGGATTATAGCCAGTCGGGCATCTGTACCCAGATTCGTCACTCGATCCCTCATCATGGGCGTGCGGTACAGCATTTCCTTCCTGCCGGCCCCTTCGCCATTTTGCCGTTGCCGAACAACCGCGCCTGCGTGACCTGGACCGAAGAGAAGGAAGAAGCGCGGCGCATCATGGCGCTTGACGGCCGGGACTTTCTCAATGAAGTCGAACGACGCTTTTCCGGATGGCTAGGTGATATCGAAGTTCTTATCAGGCCTGCATCCTGGCCGTTATCACTACACCTCGCGCGATCATTCGTTGCTCCGCACGTCGCCCTCATCGGCGATACGGCACGCGGCGTTCACCCAATTGCCGGGCAGGGACTGAACCTGGGTCTTCGCGACGTCGCCGCACTAACCGAGGTTATCGTTGAAAATGCGCGCATCGGCCTCCCGGCCTCTGACTACGACGGACTTAAACGCTACGAGCGCTGGCGCCGGTTCGACTCAGCGGCATCTACCGCTGCATTCGACGGCCTCAATCGATTGTTCTCCAACAACAACCCGTTGCTACGCTCTCTGCGCGAAGCCGGCCTTGGGCTCGTGGATCGCCTGCCGCTCGCGAAATCAACGCTTGTCCGCGAGGCCGCCGGCTTGACTGGCGACGTCCCACGGCTGCTGCGCGGCGAAGCGCTCTAATCGCGACGTGTCTCGCCGTCGGCTTCATCCGACTCGAATTCATCGGGATGCAACACTTCAAATTCCAGGGGCCAAGCGACAACCACGCGACCACCGGCAATGTCCACCTCAGGCACAAATTCAAGATTGAATGGAACCAACTCGACCTTTCCAGTCCCCTCAAGAGTAATCTCTAGAAGATCACCCGCACCGTGGTTAGCAACTTGAACGATCCGCCCAAACTGCGCTCCAGAACCATCGACGGCAGCCAAACCAATGAGATCGACATAGTAGAATTCACCTTCACTGGTTTCGGGCAGGTGATCTCTTGCAACCCAGAGTTCGCTACCCTTAAGGGACTCTGCCCCGTTTCTGTCGCGGACGCCTATGACTTGCGCAATCAACCCTTTGGACGTGATCCGTCGAACCTTCAGCCGCAGCGGACGTCCTCCCTCGGCATCGGTTAATCCATAAGCAGCAATGTCTGCGGGATCAGCAGTGAACGTTTTCACGATAACATCACCACGGATGCCGTGCGCTCCTGTAATCTGTCCTAGAAGGACCCGCTCGGGTCTTCTCATTGTGTCCACCATCGAGCTGGCAGTCTAAGTGCAGCATCACCGGCACCTTTGCCGCAATCAAAGGTCAGTGCGGCAGGTCCCCAACATAACGGAACTGAATAGCCAGCCTCTCTCCAAATAGGTCGCACACCCCATTCATCTCTCCACCGATGTGTGACAGCACACCGACCACGTCAAGCATTGCCTCTTTCCCTCCAAAATGCTGTCCGGTGACAAGTACGCCACCAGGAGGAACCCGCATCGTTAGAGCAAGGCATGACGCACTTCCGCATCGCGTGGTCGAAAGCTGGCCCTCAAAAACTCCGCCGTGCTTGTCGGAACCAAGCAGCCTGCCGTCTCTCAATACGGCGAGGGCATCGCCAAATTCATCCCCACGGCCCCCTTCCAGAACAAACGTCAGCGAGTAGAGGCCATCTTCCCACCCAGTCAATGGCTCACTCCCGACGTTTGACGTTTCGTTTTTCAGGTTATTTGCGTATCCCGCCAACTTCGATTTCGTCACCATCACTCCACCCAATGCAATCCGAATCACTTCCGGAGACGCGATTGCATTTTTTAGGCGCGAAAACGTCAATCGCAGGAATTGAACAGCCAAGATTCTATATTACGGTATATCGGTATCAATTCTGAGTGCAAAAGCGCAACAATTGTACCTACTCACCGAAACGAATTAAGTCTTTTGGATTTATTCTCCCTGGATCTTTCCAGTAAATTGAAGTTATATCAACAAGATCAAATGATCAATTCAGACAGGATTAAGTTCCTATGGACTGCAAGAAATCCCGTAGAGGCCGCCCTAAAGGTTCGGGAATAGACGATAGCCGTCTACTCCGGGAAATCGCTGCAATGATTATCGAAGATCCCGAATTAAAGCCAACAACCGCAATCAAGACTTCCGGGATATCGGATCCGTCAACAATTCGAAGGTTGCGCGATAAATTCAAAGTTGAGAAAGATATTATTTTCGGGGAGTTGAATTCGCAAACTCAAGTTGAGAAACAATATGATCGACTCAATTCGCACAGCACTCCCGCGAATATTTCTTCATCGGATCTGCGAACGATGGCACTCAATCACAAGCGCGAGCCAGCCCGCTCTGAGCCGGCAGGGAAAAAAACAAGCGAGGGCACCCATAAGAAATCCAGCGGCGAATCCGATGACGACTCCCGAATATGCGGCCTTCATCAACGAGCACAACGTGACACCTTGCGCCGCATGTTATCTGACGGCCTCTGCGCCTCGTCTGTGATGTGGCAACTGCAAATGGTCGTTGCAGCCCAAGCATTTCAGTCCCCCGTAGTACGCTCAGCTTTGCGTTATCAGCTTTCATTCTCCCAAACACTATTCGGGTTCGGCGGACTCCGGCCCGCGTTCGGGCAAAATCATAATTGAACACCGTTCAACAATAGATACTCTCCCTTAAGCAATTTACCTCCTCACGTGCAAAAACAAGCGACCGCACCCCAATGCGGTCGTTTTTTTCAATTTAGCCGCTAGACGAAACAGGTCTGGAAGTGAGCCAAACTAAAGTTTACGCAACGCAACGCGTTCAATGCGATGCTTATCGGACTTCTTCAAGATCAGCTGCGCGCGCTGCCGAGTTGGAAGTATATTCTCTTCCAAATTCCGCAAATTGATGCCACGCCAGATG
>JAJFHK010000115.1 GCA_021775655.1 Filomicrobium sp.
TTCATCATGCAGAAGCTGGAAGGCGACGGTTTTGCATTCATCCATGTCGGAGGCGCTGTCATCGAACGCGAACTTGCTCCCGGCGAGGAATTGCATGTCGACACAGGCTGCGTCGCGGCTATGACCTCGACCGTAGATTTCGACATCATCCGCGCCGGATCGGTAAAGTCGATGATTTTTGGCGGAGAAGGTGTCTTCTTCGCGCATCTGCGCGGACCTGGAAAGGTTTGGCTACAATCGCTTCCCTTCTCACGCCTCGCTGGCCGTGTTCTTGCCAATATGGGGCCGACCGGCGGCACCGGAGAAGGTTCTGTATTGGGTCCGCTCGGCGATATATTCGACGGCGACAATTGACCCGTTTCGAATTCAGCATGCGCTTACAAAACCGGCCCAACCAAAAAACCGGAGCCGCGAGGCTCCGGTTAAGTTCAGACTGGATTGTGGGGGAAAACACAAGTGCCCTAGGGCAGTCAGTCTGGGTACTTGCAGCCCCGCCTATTCGAAACGCGGCTGCAAGCCAGAAGATTATGGGAGCGCGACAGTTGCTGTGAATACGAAGCGCTCGTCTGCAAGGTTCTTACCGCCGACACCCAGACCATCATTGGTGATGTCCGTATCCCAATAACGGAAGTCGAGGGTCAGCTTCTCGACCGCTAAAGCGATACCGGCATTCCAGTAGGTATAGTCACCAGCCAGATCGACGTCGTTGTATCCGAGCGTACCATCGATGGTCGGCTCAAAGACCCAGACCTTCGGCAGTGCGTAGCCAATCGTACCTTCGATCGTATGGGATTCACCGGTTTCGAACGTGTAATCCGGTGAGTAATAGTAAGTCGCGCCGATCGAAAACTTATTGAATTCGGTGCTCGCACCACCCTTGAATTCCCAGTAATCGACGTTGACGTTCACAGTTTGATTCGAATAGCCGTAGTAGATCACTCCGAAATCAAACGTAACAGGACCGAGTTTTGGCTGGATCCCGCCATAGATGTCGTATTCGAAATCTGATGCGGTAAAGAACTGGTCGACTTTAGCTCCCCAGATACCTACGTAAGCGATGCCATAAGTGGCGTCCGCGCCTACGAAATAAGAGGGGTCCCCATCATTCTGAGAAAAGCCGCGGAAGACGTAGTCGGTTGTGAAGCCACCGTTGACGGACCACTCGAAAGAGCGACCACCCTCAGCCATCGGAGCATCCTTGATGCTGCCAGCTTCGCGATTGAACAAATCACCTGCGCTGGCTGGCGTTGCGGACACCGCCGCCGCAAGAGCCAAGACAACCGCAGAACTCATGAGCCCCAGTTTCGTTTTCATTTCTCTAATTACCCCCGTTGAGGACTTTACGTGCTGTTAGAACTTCACCGCTGTAGGGGTGCCCCGCTGCGATGTGGCCAGCGAACTGCCGACGCGTCCGTGAAACGAGAGAACGTTATCCAGCATGGATTCACAACTGGAATTGTGCTTTTCACGGCGCGACCGGACCCAGTAGTAGTCAATCAGCAACAAAACGAATGTTTTGACCAAACATCACGCAAACTGCTCTCAAAAATCGCCTGTTGATTACTTGTGGAATGACTCAAAAATAATCTGAATGCTTAAATTGTGGGCAGGTTTGGTGGATTGCGGAGCTCTTTTGGCCGACGTGCAGGATGGTCCTTCCCGGCGCTGTTTGCATTAAGGTACCCGCCTACGACGAATTGAACGCAAAAAAAGCACGTCCAATGAACGAGTTGAATAACGCTGCTCCGCAAATCGCTCTAGTCACAGGCGCCGCCCGCCGTATTGGGAGGGCCATCTCACTCGCGCTAGCCGCAGATGGATGGCAAGTCTTGATCCATCATAATGCTTCATCGCGTGAAGCCGAGGAATTGGCCGACATCATCGAACGAAGCGGCGGCCGTGCCGTCCCTTTGCAATGCGATCTGACCCGGCAGGACAAGGTAGTCGAACTGCTCAACAAGGCCTCTGCCGTGATTGGGTCGCCAACCTGCCTCATCAATAACGCTTCAATATTCCTCGACGACGATGTAACGGCTCTAAGTATAAGGACCTGGGACATTCATATGAACGCGAACCTGCGCGCGCCCATTTTTCTCAGCTCAGCCTTTGCCCGCCTGCTCCCAGAAAACCAAACCGGCAATATCATCAACATCATCGACCAGCGCGTTCTTCGACCAACGCCGGAATATTTTTCCTACACCATTTCAAAGACCGCCCTATGGACCGCCACCCAAACCCTGGCTCAAGCCCTTGCTCCGAGAATTCGCGTAAACGCCATCGGTCCTGGCCCCGTCCTTCAAAGCGTGCACCAAAGCGACGCCGATTTCGCCGCTGAAATCTCAAAAACGCTTCTGAATCGGGCCTGTCCGCCTGAGGAAATCGCCGATGCTGTGCGCTTCATCCTCGCGTCGAAAAGCATGACAGGACAGCTCATAACCCTGGACAGCGGACAGCACCTCGTTTGACGCTTCCCGGGCCGGAACATGGCGTCTTGAGGACGGCTATTCATCTAATCGAGGGTGTTTTGCCACATTTCGTCCCCGGCCTGCCCGCACTCGCGCCCCAATGATCCGGCACAAAAACGTCGTAGACGGGGGAACAGCATCGAATCACCGTGTGTAAACCGTCCGTTAATCTTAACGAATTATGACTCGTTCAAGCGTTGTATCGCCGTCTTGCAACAAAAGTCAGCTTACGTCTGAAGGTGCCCTATGCTGAGCCGATCTGGAGCCTATGCTCTCGCCGCCGCGATCGCCATGATCTCTTCGCCCTCCTTGGCCGCCTCCCTTCCCGAGATTGCAGCATCGGCATCAAACCAGGTGCCAGCCTGCGTTACGCCAGGCCGGCTTGGCGCATTTTTGAAATCACGCACACCATCACTCCATAAGCGGTACGAAGATCTCGGCGTTTACTATATGCGCCATGGCGAAGACCTAAAGATCCGTTGGGACATGGCGTTTTACCAGATGGTCGTCGAGACCAACACTTTGCGGTACACGGGCGATGTCAAACCCAAGCAATACAATTTCGCCGGATTGGGAGCGACTGGTGGCGGAGTCAGAGGAGAGAGCTTCAAGAACGTTGCCGACGGCGTGCGTGCGCACCTTGAGCATGTTGCCATGTACTCTGGCCAGCACATCGAAAATCCCGTTGCAGAACGCACGCGCAAGGTTCAGGAATGGGAAGTTATCGTTCCCTACCAACGCTCGCTACCTGGCCCAATGACCTTTACTCAACTTGGTCGCAAATGGGCCCCGAGCGATCGCGGCTATTCCAACGACATCAAAGCAATCGCAGACGAATTCCACAAATCCTTCTGCAACGCACCGGATCCAAAGCCAGAGCAAGTCGCGCTTGCCCGTGGCACATCTTCGGATACGGCAAAGGCTGCACCGGCAGCCAATAAGTCGAAGACCGTCGAAGTCGCTGCCAAATCGACGACAGACACCAATGAATCTCGATCTGCCCTCGGCGCGGGATCCTTGATCGGAATTTCGAAGACGGCCCAAACGGCTCGTGATGCGGCAGCACAAAACAAGCCTGCCATTATCAACGATGCGCCAAACAACGGCCCTCGCATTACCGCCGAAACGGACAAAAAAGATCCGATAAAGACCGCCATGGCCGCTGGTCAGGCCAAATCAAACAAGGTCATACCCGCACCAGGCAAATGCCGCGTTTGGACCGCAAGCTATGGCGGTGCGAAGGCGATCATCATCAAGGCCCCAGGCGACGCATCGACGAACTATACCGTTCTTGACGTCCATGCCGGCAAGGAACAGCGCGAGGCTGCCGCCTATATTGCGGCTTATGCCAAGGGTGGCGAAACCATCGGCGAATTCGCCAGTCCCGCCGCCGCTCTCGACAAAGCCTTTGAACTCTGCCCTGACAAGTAACTAGGTCAGCAAACCTCAGTAATAATGTCACTTGGGTAGCGAAGTTTCGTCAGAGAAACTAAGGCAAGCGACTTCGGAAGAACGCCTTGAGGCCGAGCGGCCGCGAAAAAAAGTGGCCAGCTACCGGCCCTCCGGCCCCAGGTACTTCACCGCCGCAGTCGACAATGCTCCGCCAACAACGCACGGAATACCAAGCTGCACCTGCCCGAGCACGCTTGCCACGACACATCCAACCGCCAACGCCGTCGTTCCATAGTTCCCCCACTTGCTCCAGTCGCGCGCCCGTTGTGGACCACCCGCGCGCAACTCATCAATGCGCTTCAACGCGGCTTCGCGCAAACGCCCGATCTCGTAGAGTTCGGCTGCTTCGATTACTTCCCGCAGCTGCCTTCGAACCTGTTCGTCTTGATGGTTCATTTGCACCTTGGCGAGATCAAGGAGGTTTTTGTCTCTCGCGGCGTTGCTGGCAAACGTCCATTTTGCCATTGATCCAATCGTCAATTTTTCGATGTCGTTTTGCTCTTCTGCCCACGCCAGCGCAGTGATGATTCGGATGCCCGGCTCCCAGGCACCGGTTGCAAAGTAGTAACCCCAGTGCGCATCGATAACGAACGGATCGTCCATCGAAAGTTCGCTTAGCGTTTTACCGTCACCGTAGAGGTACTTGCGGATGAGAACCTTGCGCGCAGGCATTCGTTCGACGAACTGCTGCAAAAGCAGCTTCCAGTCCGGCAACCCCGAAAAGGCAATTGCCTTGATCAACACGACCTGCTGAACCGGCGGCATCGGAAACATCTCGGAGATAAGTTCAGGTGCCTTGACCTGATTCTCGCCGATGATCCCGGCAATGAACCCCGTGTAAACTCCGGCCTTCTCCGGGTCGTTTAGAACCCCCAGCCGCACCATCGCCCGCACGACAACAGGAACCCTCTGCGGGGTTTTGTTTTCACGATAGTCATTGATATAGCGAAGGACGTCGTTTTCTTTGGTGAAACCGTCTGCAAATTCTGTTGGCCGGGCAGAGTTCGGCTCCAGAACGGACCGCGAAGATTGTGCAACGACCGATCCTGCAGCCGCAAGCGCAAACCCGGCAGCGGCCACCAGAATCAAAAACGCATTGCTCAATCGCGAGACTCTCATTCAACTTTACCGTTAATCAAATCGGCAGACACCAAAGACTCCCGCAATCCGGCCCTTTTGCGGCCTTTACAATGCGCCGCCGTCACGATTGCTTGACGCGGCAGCAGACCCGTCCAATGTTCGCCTCATGCCGAAACAATCCGACCCGGAAGTCGTCCCGCGCGACAATCAGTTGCCGCCTCAATCCGAGGCCGTTGAGAACCGGCGCACGGGCCCCGATATTATTGCCCAATATCTCAAGACGCTACCAGCGGCCCCTGGCGTCTATCGAATGCTTAACGCAGACGGCGATGTTATTTACGTCGGCAAGGCCCGCTCGCTCAAGGCGCGCGTCTCCAACTATGCCCGGCTCGGTGGCCACACTAATCGAATTGCACGCATGATCATATCGACCGCGTCGATGGAATTCGTCACGGTCCGCACCGAAGCCGAAGCCCTGTTGCTTGAAGCCAATCTGATCAAGCGCTTCCGCCCCCGCTTCAACGTTTTGATGCGCGATGACAAGTCGTTCCCCTATATTCTGATGGCGCGCGATCACGACGCCCCTCGCATTCTGAAACATCGTGGTGCCCGCAATCGCAAAGGCGATTACTTCGGCCCATTTGCTTCCGCCGGCGCCGTCAATCGCACCATCACCATGCTGCAGCGGGTTTTTCTATTGCGCACCTGCTCGGACAGTGAATACGAGAGCCGGACGCGACCCTGCATGCTTTGGCAGATTAAGCGATGCTCAGGTCCGTGCACCGGCGAGATTAGTCTCGAAGACTACGACAAGCTCGTCGACGAAGCGGTCCGCTTCCTCAGAGGTGAAAGTCAGAGCGTCCGTGAAAAATATCAGCAGCTCATGGCGGAAGCCGCCGACAAGCTCGAATTCGAGCGCGCTGCCAATTACCGCAACCGGCTGTGGGCACTTGCCCATGTCACCGCTGACCAATCGATCAACGCCACCGGCATCGAGGAAGCCGACGTCTTCGCCGCTCACCAGGAGGGCGGCCAGACCTGCATCCAGGTGATCTTCTTTCGCACCGGTCAGAACTGGGGCAATCGAGCCTATTTTCCTAAAGCCGACCGCTCGTTGGAAGCAGACGAAATTCTAAGTTCTTTCATCGCCCAATTCTACGACGACAAACCAGTGCCACGCCTCATTCTAACCTCGCATGATCTGCCCGAGCGCGAGCTATTGGCAGAGGCACTTACCACCAAAGCAGACCGCAAAGTCGAAGTATCAAACCCGAAGCGGGGCCCAAAAACTGATCTCATTGCCCATGCCGCCGCTAATGCCCGCGAGGCGCTACAGCGCCGCATGGCTGAAACAGCCTCGCAAACAGCATTGATGAAGGGTGTTGCTGAACGGTTTGGGTTAGGGTCCCCGCCGCGCCGCATTGAGGTCTACGACAACTCCCACATTTCAGGCACCGACGCCGTCGGCGCCATGATCGTTGCCGGGCCGGAAGGCTATGCAAAAAACCAATACCGCAAGTTCAACATCAAGTCCGACACAATGACGCCTGGCGACGACTACGCAATGATGCGCGAGGTTCTGACCCGCCGTTTCAAACGACTAGCAGCCGAAACTGTCACACAGGTGTCGGCCAGCGAAACTCAATCCCTCACACGGCAAGATCCGCGAAACATCGATGCCGTGTCCGGTATCGCTGAGCCGAACTCCGAGGATACTGAAGACCTTACAATTGTCCCCGACCGCCCAGACCTTGTCCTCATCGATGGAGGAGCCGGGCAACTGGCCGTCGCACGAGAAGTATTGGCTGAGATCGGCATAGACGGTATCCCCCTGATCGGTGTTGCTAAAGGACCCGACCGCGATGCAGGCCGCGAGCATTTCCATATTCCAGGTGAACCGCGCCCGCGCATGCTGGAACCGCGAGACCCTGTGCTCTATTTCATTCAGCGTCTGCGTGATGAAGCCCACCGGTTTGCCATCGGCACCCACCGAGCCAAACGAGCCAAGAGCCTGACAGCAAACCCGCTCGACGAGATCGCAGGTATCGGCCCAACGCGCCGCCGCGCACTCCTTCGCCATTTCGGGTCAGCTAAAGCCGTCTCACGGGCAGGCATCGAGGACTTAAAAGCCGTCTCCGGCATCTCCGCCGAAATGGCTCAGAAGATCTACGATTTCTTCAACGAGAAGCGGAATTAATCGCGTCACCTTGGAGGAATGCCCAGAATTCCAAACTTACGAACCAGGCGCTGCATGCTCTGAACGTTGTTTGCCGCTAATTCATCAATTGGGTCTGAAAGCTATCGGTAACTCTTCTGAAGGGTTGTTCATCCCACGTTCAACGTCCATTACAGTATGGTCGTGCATAGTTAAGTGCTGGAACGCGCTGCATATTGCCCATTTCGCAATATCGGGGTACCGAGGAACATCATAGCCTGGAGACCACTGGAATGAAGAAATTCGCGCTACTCTTCGCGGCAATCATCGTATCATTCACTTTTGCTACCTACACACCCGCGAATGCAGGGGCCATAACGGCTCCAAGTCTGCTCACAGCTGATATCGTGGGAGGCACGGCTGCTGGCCTCGTCCAAAAAACACATGGTTGGCACTGTAGCGTCCGACGCGGTTATGTTCCTCGCCTCGGCTACCGCGCGCTTCACCGACATCGGAAAGCCTGCCGCCGTTACCGCAGTTCCAGCCGCCACCGCCGCTGCCGTTCCAAGTACGGCTATGGATGGCGTTATCGCCGCTGCATGCGCCGCGGCTGGTAATCAGCATTATTGAGACTCAGCGCCCCGGTGTGCATTTCGCAGACCGGGGCGTTTTCAATATCAGATGCTTTGAGACATCCGCAGCTGCGCTCGCACTGGCCCAGCGGCCCCATAATGTTTGGAGCAGTTGTAAAGCATAACAACCATTTCAACGATCAGTCGCGCAACATGACTGACGTCGCGCGCGAAGTGTGGCATTGACACGAACGTAATTCCATTGAGCCTTAAGCCACCGCGCCGAAAGCCCTTATCTTCATGCTGACCACTCCGCAGCGCCCGCGCTCCGACATCAATCTCCCTAACGCATTGACGCTCGGACGCATTGCCGCGGTTCCAGTCTTTGTCGTGGTTCTTTATTTCATGGACGGCGCCATGGCCCGGTGGGTGGCATTCGCAATCTTCTTGATCGCATCCTTCACCGACTGGCTTGACGGACATCTCGCCCGCACTTGGGAGCAGCAGTCGAGATTCGGCGCCATGCTCGATCCAATTGCCGATAAGCTCCTTGTCGCCGCTGCACTTCTGATGCTAGTCGCCGACCAGACCATAGCCGGAATTCACGTCTTTGCCGCCTTGATAATTCTGTCACGTGAAGTCCTGGTATCCGGTCTGAGGGAATTTTTGGCAACGCTTAACGTCAAGGTTGCCGTCACCACAGCCGCCAAATGGAAGACGGCAATTCAAATGATCGCCATTGGCCTGTTGATAGCCGGTCCCGCGATAACTGCTACGATGCCTTGGATGACCGAAGCTGGTGTTTGCTTGCTCTGGATCGCAGCCCTGCTTACCCTCTGGACAGGCACCGATTATTTTCGCGCCGCAATTCACCATGCCTCAAGCGACAACGGGAATTGAAGACCTCAAGATGGCCTCTGTACATGATACCAAAACGAACGACGACATCGGCACCAAGTCTGCAACGGTCACGCTGCGCTATTTCGCGTGGGTTCGCGAAAAGGTTGGCATCGCCGAAGAACAAGTGACCCTTCCAGCCAATGTCACGACCATCGGCGAACTGGTGGGCTGGCTCCAACTCCGCGGCGACACCTACGCGACGGCCTTCGCAAATCCCAAGGTCATTCGCACCGCGATTGACCAGAACCATGTCCACGCTGACGCAGCCATC
>JAJFHK010000116.1 GCA_021775655.1 Filomicrobium sp.
ATCCGTAACCGGGCAAAGTCGCTGAAAGCTCCGTCATGATCCGATCGCGCGTAACCTTCGCAATGATCGAGGCGGCTGCGATCGAAAGGCACTTGGCATCCCCGCGCACAATAGCGCGCGCCTCACACGAAATAGTTGGCACCCGATTACCGTCAATAAGCGCCAGTCGCGGTTTTTCCTTCAGGTCACGAATCGCCTCAGCCATCGCCCACATCGTCGCATTGAGGATGTTGTCGCGATCGATCCGGTCGACGTCGGCAACGCCGATCCCGACCCTGCTAGTCTTGCGGATACTGGCGAAAGCAAGCTCACGGGCATCGGCATCGAGTGCCTTGGAATCGGCAACACCGGCCGGCAGCTTGTTGAAGTCTAGGATGACTGCAGCAGCAACCACCGGCCCGGCCCACGGGCCTCGACCGGCTTCATCGACACCCGCAATCGCACCTGGCTGGAGCGCATACTCTGCTTGCTCCAATTCAAGCGTTGGTCGATTCCGCGAATCAATTCGTCCCCTCATGGGGTAGAAGTTTCGCGCGAGTCGGCTCTGCCGGGAAGCAGAAATCTCTCAGAAACTCGCAGGCACCTCGAATCGGCACGAATCCGTACCTAGGATGAGCCGCCCTAAAACATCGCGAACTGCCCGCCTACCGGGGTCGGTGCGCGAAACAAATCGGTACGAAGTCGCCTGCGATGTGTATTGAGACCGAATCGCTTTAGTGCGAGTTGAAAACGTCTCGCAACCTGATCGGCGTATGGTCCCCTGCCACGCTGACGCAATCCAAATTCGCTAGTGTAATCACGCCCGCCGTGCATCGACTGGACTAATCCGATGACCCGCTTTGCCCGGTCAGGATAATCGGTTGCCAGCCACTCCCGGAACAAGTCCTTGATTTCCAGCGGCAAGCGCAACATCACGTAGCCCGCTTCCTGAACACCGACGCCTGCGGCCTCTGTGAGAATTGCTTCAATTTCATGGTCGTTAAGCGCGGGGATCACTGGCGCCACCATCACCGCAGTAGGGATACCCGCTTCCGAGAGTTGGCGAAGCGCATCAAGCCGTTTCAAAGGTGTCGAAGCACGCGGCTCCATGGAACGTGCCAGCCGGCGGTCAAGTGTCGTCACCGACAACGCAACCTTAATAAGTCCGTCGTTTGCCATCCGCGATAGAATATCGATGTCGCGGATGATTGATGCCGACTTTGTCACGATCCCGACCGGATGGCGCGCCGTTTCGAGCACTTCTAGGATCTGCCGCGTAATGCCGAGCTGCCGCTCGACAGGCTGATAGGGGTCGGTGTTAGACCCCAGCGCAATAGTTGCGGGGCGATAACCCGGCTTTGCGAGTTCGCCGACCAGCAGCTCAGCGGCGTTCGGTTTGGCGTAAATCTGCGTCTCAAAGTCGAGTCCGGCAGAATGTCCCAAATAGCAGTGCGTCGGGCGCGCGTAGCAATACGTACATCCGTGTTCGCAACCCTTGTAGGGGTTGATCGACTGGTCGAATGAAATATCCGGACTTTCATTCCTAGCGATTATCGTGCGGGCCGAATCCGTCCTGACGGTCGTCTTGAATGGAGCAAGATCACCGTCGCCTTCCCAGCCGTCGTCGACAGTTTCGCAAGTCCGGGTCTCAAACCGCCCTGTCGCGTTTGAGCGCGCACAACGCCCCCGCCTCTGGCGTTCATCAACCAGGCCAGGCCCGAGTTCCTCATCAGCGATGTTTGAGTTTTCGTTCTGCACCGTTTTTCTCGCCCCCGCCTGAAACCCATGCAGACCGTATCACTCAGCTAGGAACAAATAAAGAACATAATACAACCACTGGCCAATGATCGACTGCATTGAACTCATCTCTTGTCGCGTTTGGCGGCAGGTGCCAAACACTGGCCCCCATGATCTCTGTCGTGATCCCGACCCTCAATGCCGAGGCGACCCTCGGTCCTTGCTTGGCTGCCCTTGTCCCGGCGGCCCTGGACGGCATCGTTCGCCAAGTCGTTATCTCCGATGGGGGCTCGACGGACAGAACCGCAGCCATCGCTGACGATGCAGGGGCGGATTTTATTGTGGCCAAGCCCGGCCGGGGCCAGCAGATCATCGCTGGAGTATCCAAAGCCAGCAACGAGTGGCTCTTGATCCTCCATGCCGATACAGTTTTGGAAGAAGGCTGGGAAGCGGAGGCCTCTACGTTCATGGCCAAGGTCGACTACGGACAATCCAATTTGAGCGCCGCCTCTTTCCGGTTCAAGCTAGAAGACACAGGCCTGATGCCACGAGTCCTCGACGCCCTCGTTCACTTGCGCAGTACGATAGCGAAACTCCCCTACGGAGATCAGGCACTCCTCATTCCGCGCAGATTGCATGATCAAATTGGCGGCTTCAGCCCCATTCCACTAATGGAAGACATCGACATCGTCCGACGCCTCGGTCGAAAGCAGATATCCATCCTAAAATCGCGAGCGTATACGAGCCCTATACGCTATCGCAGCGACGGGTATCTGAAACGAATTGCCCGCAATCAGGTGTGCCTCTTGATGTATTCAGCCGGAGTGCCCGTCGAGCGGATTGCTGCCTTCTATCAGGCGAAGCCCACGAACTTCCTTACCGAGCGCGACCACGTTGAGGAACAGGACAAGGAGCCTGCGAACTCCATCAAGCCGTCGTGATCGCCCGATATATGAGCGCCATGATACCGTCTTGGACCCGATCTATCGGGCCACGAATATAGGCTTAATCTACCAGGTTGAAAGCAACGCGTTCACACCATCGAGGACAAGCATGGAAAATTCCGATCGCCGGACATTCCTCATCGCAGCAGGCGCATCTGCCGCGGCATTCGGCCTTGCAAAGCCATTGGCAATAATCCCCTCTGTCGAGGCTGCATCATTGCAGGACCAGGGCTTCTATAAATTCGATCTCGGCGACATCGAGGTCATCACAGTCTACGACGGCCACTGGAACAAATCGCACGATGAAGGCTTCATCAAAAACGTCACCGTCGAGGAAACCAAGGCTGCACTACAAGCCGCGGGCGACTCGCCCGATCACGTGCAAATCCCCTTCACCATTACCTTCGTCAGGACCGGCGGACGCACCATCATGTTTGACGCCGGCACCGGCGCCCAGCTAGCCCCGACAGCTGGCCGGCTTGCCGCCAACATGAAGGCTGCCGGGATCTCTTCCGACGAGATCGACACCATCATCGTAACTCATTTCCATCCCGACCATATCTTTGGACTGATGGCAAAAGACACCAACGCCGAGATCTATCCCAACGCGGAGATCATCGTCCCCGAGGCTGAATACGCGTTCTGGACAGACGAAAGCATCATCTCCAGTCTGCCCGAAAGGCGCCAGGGCCTCGCCAAACGCATCCAGGCAACATTCCCTAAGTGGACCAATCTCACCCGGTTCGAAGGCGGGAAGGAAGTCACCCCTGGAATCGTCGCAATTCCATCCCACGGCCATACGCCAGGTCACACCGTCTTTGTTATCGGCTCTGGCGGCGAAGAGCTGCTCGTCATGGCCGTTGTCTCAAACATCCCAGCACTGTTCGTCAGAAACCCTGGTTGGCATGCCGCCTTTGACATGTCGCCAGATGAGGCCGAGACCGCACGCCGACGCATCTTTGACCGGGCAATTGCCGACAAAGCAATCGTAACCGGCTACCACTACGGCATGCCCGGTGCCGGGCGCATTGAAAAGGATGGGGCGGGCTACGCTTTCGTCCCACTCGCCTGATCAATCGCTTCGAAAAAATGTGTCCAACCTGGCGACGGCGACTGGTCTTGATGGTCAAGGCCCCGGAAGCTGGACGGATAAAAACGCGTCTGGCACGCGGCATCGGTGTCAGCGAAGCCCTTCGTTTTTACCGATCTGCCACTGGTGCCCTGTCGCGACGGGTGTCAAATGACACACGTTGGGAAACGCTGCTGTCCATCTCGCCTGAGCGAGCACTTCACCACCCCGTATGGCCGGCCCGCGTAAGCCGTCGCGGGCAAGGCCGCGGCGACCTCGGTCAACGCATGCAAAAGGTCGTCGAAGAACTCCCACCGGGTCCTGTCGTCATTATTGGCTCTGACATCCCAGGTATCACCTCGTCACACATCGCCCGGGCATTCCGCGAATTGGGCAGCGCTGACCTCGTCATTGGACCGGCCCCGGACGGCGGCTATTGGCTCATTGGATTTAAGCGCCAGCCACGAGTGCACAAAGTCTTCGACAATGTTCGCTGGTCTCACGCAGCAACGCTCTCAGATACGCTGCGAAACGCATCCGGATTGCGCGTCACACTCATAGAAGAGCTCGACGACGTCGATCACGCCGGAGATTTAGGAACAGTCGCGGGGTGGTCAGGGCGTGTCATTCTTCCCACAGCGATTTACCGCCCTACAAGCAACAGCGCTTCATGACCAAGCACTACGGACAAAACCGGACAGGCCTGATAATGTCTCTGCGGGAGTTTCCAGACAGCGGGCCTTTCGGCGGTACTTATGGTTTTAGCAGCTACAATGATAAGCGGACTAGCGATGTCCTGTGAGGGCTGGCGGTATGACTAGCAAGAATCCCTATACCCCTGCTGAAATCCTCGACATGGGCCGCCGCGCCGAGTTTGAGGGCAATCTCGACTACGCAACCCAATTCTATAGCTACCTGATCGAAGGCCTGCCAAACACCCGCGAAGCCAGCGAAGCGCGTATCGGGATGGAACGCGTGTCGCAATTGCGCGATAGGCCTGCCACCTCCCCAACTCCGCAGCAAGGCCCTCCGCCATCAGCTGGGCCAACTACAAATGTTCAAGACGCAGTCCCTCGCACCGGTCCGTCCTCTTCGCGGTTGTCCCTCGACACTTCGGCGAGGGCCGTCAATCCACAACAGAAGCCCCAACCGGCCCAGCAGCGCACGGAACCTTCGCTAGCTGCGCCTCCAGCAAGGGCCGGTTCCGCTCCGCAGCGGCCGCCTCCGTCCCACCAAACAACCGCCAATGGTCAGCCGCCCCAGCAGAGTGGCGCACCTCCACCGCAAGCCCATTGGAACCCCGTCAGCGTTGCCGATGGACAACCTAACGCAGGCGGACCGTTACCAAGAGTTGTACGTCGCGATGACGAAAGCGAAGATGAGGTGGAATTTGTGCCAGGTTATAAAATTGGTCGTTTCCTAGCCTTTGCCCTCGTCCTGTTCGGCTGGCTGGCACTCCTAGGCGGCATAGCATTCGTCGGAGCCACCATTGCTGGAGTAGCTGGCGACCAGCCGTTGGCGGAGTATGGCGGGCTACCGCTCGGCGTGGTGATTGGCCTCGCAGCTTTCGCTGGCGGCATCATACTCGTCTTTGTCGGGTCACTGGCTCAAGCGGCCTTCGAAGCCGCAAACAACACACGCGAGTTGCTTGAAATCGAACGCGCCAAAGCAGGTTGGTAAGTGCCCTCAACAACCGTTCCGCAATCTGCGGTGCCTAAAGTCCAAAACGAAATCGCGCCTTCACCCGCCTCGACGATGCTCCTCAAGTCGCGGCATTATCTCAACGAAATTGCATGGCCGATGGCGGTTATCGAGCTGCCACTTGAGGATCCCGTCCCAGGCATCACGGCAGGCCCCTGGTGAGCCGGGAATGCAGAAAATATACGTCCCCCCAACAACGCCTGCACAGGCCCGCGACTGGATTGTCGACGTACCTACTTTCTCATAGGAAAGCTGGTGAAACAGGGTCGAGAATCCTTCAATCTCTTTCTCGAATAGCGGTCGCACGGCTTCGGGCGTCACATCGCGGCCCGTGAATCCAGTACCGCCTGTTGTTATGACTACGTCGATTTCCTTGTTCGCAATCCACTCTCGCAATTGTGTCCGAATAATCTCAGCGTCATCCGCCACAAGATTGTGTGCAGCGATTTCATGCCCGGCTTCTTGGGCAAGCTTCGCAAGGAGATCGCCGGACTTATCTTCAGCTAGAGTCCTTGTATCGGACATAGTCAGGATCGCGATCTTCACCGCGATAAAGGGACGGGATTCATCAATCTTGGGCATATTGTTCCGGTTCGACAAAGAGACTCACGGGAGGAGATCTCACAGTCTAAGCCGACTTCGCATCAGGCGATAGTTGTTCAGGCAGCCTTAAGCGGCGATTTGGACAGTTCTGCGCCACACACCGGAACCAACAAGTTGCTGCGCACGTCCCGACCGGAATTGACGTTCTTTACATCAAGAAAGACGCTGACCAACGGCCGTTCTTCGTCTCTGCACATATGTTCATAGCTGCACATTCTATCGCGCATTTCTGCGAGCTTCCCACAAATCTCGCCAACCGGCCCCTGAAAACGGCATCTCATGTAGGCCCCACCTTGCAGACTGGCACGCGAAAGCTCCTCGGCCTCCGAACGTGTCACAGCGTCGGGCAATTCGATACAGGCGGTGTAATGGAACCCGTCCTGGTCAGATCCAACGAGCCCATAACCGATCTCGATTTCACGCACGAGGGATTTTCGTAAAATCCACTCGTTCAGCCGCGTCCACGCATGCAGGACATCATCCCTCCCCGCGGTCGGAACGCAAATGCCGCCTAAACGGAGCGGTCGCATATATACCAAACCTTCAGACACGGGCGTCGTCCCCCAACACACAAACTTACCGAACCTTAATTGGCCGGAAACTCTTTGAACCATCGCACGATACACCACACCGGTTGGTGTACGATTAAGCAGATAATTCCAATTGCAACTTAAAGCGATGCAAGTTTTCAGCGCCTTTGAGAAATGCCGTAAGGCTTCTCCTAAGAAGCTATTCTGAAAGTGTTTTTTGCAAGTTCAACAGATCCCGCCACACTTGGCGCTTTGCCGCTGGTGTCCGCAATAGATAGGCCGGATGCAATGTCGGCAGCGCACGCAGCTTTCGCCCGCCAAAACTCACGTTTTTCCATTTCCCGCGAAGCCGCATTATTCCTTCGGTTGTCTCCAGCAGGCTCTTGGCAGCAGCACCTCCGACGAGAAGTACGAAATCAGGGGCGACCAGGTGCACCTGGCGCTCAAGGAACGGCCGGCAGCTTTCCGTCTCCTGCAACGTCGGTGTGCGGTTTCCCGGCGGACGCCAGTAGACGACGTTCGTAATATGTACGTCGTTTTCGCCTAGTCCAATCGCTGCAAGCATCCGGTCTAGGAGTTGCCCAGCACGCCCCACAAACGGTATGCCGGCCAAATCTTCATCCCGCCCCGGTGCTTCACCGATAATCATTAATCTTGCCGTTTCAGCACCGCGGAAAAAGCAGGTGTTCTTTGCCGTTGCCCGCAAGGCGCAGCCATCAAATTCCTCCAGACTGTTGCGAAGATCGTCAAGAGATTTTGCAGCGGCGGCGATTTTTCGTGCAGCAGCCGCTCCGTGACCGCCGGGCTGCCCTACCGCCCCAGCGGTTGGCAACCGTTTTGTCGGCTGTGGCGAACTCGGCGTATTTCCTCGTTGCGCTGACGCCGTCCCACCGGATTCCCCGCGAGCCTGCGTGGCTGATTGGGCTGCCGTTCCGGTGCTGTGGCGAATGCGCTGGTCGCTGA
Source organism: Filomicrobium sp. (assembly GCA_021775655.1). GTDB lineage: Bacteria > Pseudomonadota > Alphaproteobacteria > Rhizobiales > Hyphomicrobiaceae > Filomicrobium. The sequence continues at coordinate 7,527 of JAJFHK010000116.1, forward strand.
CAGGATCAAGGGGGCGTCCATTTGGCGCCGCCCGGAGCGCTTGGCGAATGGCTGCCCCTGGAGCAACATCTCCATGTCGCAACCAATCGGTAGCATCTTCGGCAGTCGCGCAATCAACCCCCAGCTCGCCGTACCAGGCCAGCAGTTCAACAAGAGCTTCGCGGTCGCACTCAAGTGTCATGGACGGCAGACTACCTGTGCATATGTGGGATTCAAAGCGTCATGAGCGACTACGCCCTGGCAAAATAGAGCGTGTGCAACTGTATGGCAGGTTGACGCAGTCGACAGCTACGACCTAATCGACATCGCAACGGCAGACCACTGAAGGAGACGAAACGAATGGCGGACACGAACGACGGCCTTCCCGAGCGCGAAGCAATGGACTTCGACGTCGTCATCGTCGGGGCCGGTCCAGCGGGACTAGCCGCCGCCATCCGATTGCGCCAACTCGCCGAAGAGAATGGCAACGAATTGAGCGTCGTCGTTCTGGAAAAAGGGTCGGAGGTCGGAGCTCACATCCTTTCAGGCGCCGTCATCGATCCCTCCGGTCTTGACCGCCTTCTTCCAGGGTGGCGCGATGAAGAAGACTGTCCACTGAAGATCCAGGTCATCAAAG
>JAJFHK010000117.1 GCA_021775655.1 Filomicrobium sp.
TTCGCTTCATCCACATTCACCGTAATGATCCCGGCGGGCTTCGGAGTCTGAATGATGCTTTTGCCAACGGCGGCGTCAAAGTAGCCGCTCAATACTGCCAGACGGACAGCGATATAGGCTATGTTGTGGTGGACGTCGACGGAGATTTAGAGGGCGCTCAGCATCAGTTGGCGGAGATTCGCAATCTCCCCGGCACGATTTGCGCGCGCCTGTGTCTCAGCCGAAGCGCCTCACGGGCGTTTCTGATCAGCACCCTTGCGTCGACCGTATGGCTGAGTCCGAGGTCACAACAGCCAGATGGCCTGGCCCCTTTGAAGGGACCAGACGGCAGAATCCGAACATTTCAGCCTGCCATCAAATTCAAACCCAAAGGCGATGGAAAACCTCCAGGTCGTTGAGACTCGAGATGATCCCATGGAACGAAGGCAATTTGATTGGGGTAGTCGGCAAGATTGCAAATGAGGATTTTGGGGCACGATATTGCCCGGCATTAAGCCGAATTGGTCGGCCGCTGATAGTACGATGGCACGACTTAATCCATCTTTGCGAAACCGATCCGTCCCTCACTACGAAAGCACCCGTTATCACCAATATCGCCCGCCAGGCAGCGCTCAGTGACGTCAAAGCGACTTTTGCAACACTAACGGCCCCTTGCAGCCGTCGGCATATTCTGACGTGGATTGCAATCTGTCGCAGCCTTTGGTGAACGGCTGAAGTTGGCTGAGAAAGGCGACTTATCTGGCCCAACGGCGCGTGTGTCGTCGTAATTGCTGAACGCGCAGCCTTCCGTCAATTGAAAAGCGCTTTGCCGCCTATCCAAATTGCCATTGCGACCATCATCATATTCTCGGTGAGCGAGATCACGCCGAGCGGCACGTTCGTGTCGCCGCCGACGCAGGCACATTTGAGTTCCCGCTTGTCGATATAAACTGCCTTGATCACAGAGATCGCGCCAACCGTACCGATAAAGAATGCGACCGGCGCAGAGATCCACCTCAGAATCCCGGCAATCATTAGAATACCCGCCAAGGCTTCGGCGAATGGATAAAAATGACCGTAGCGCACCCAACGGCGCGCCAGAAGATCGTAGTTCAAGAACATGATTGAAAAGCTTTCCACGTCCATGAGCTTCTGAATTGCCAAGATACACATGCTGAACGCGATAAACCATTCTGCTCCGCGAACCGTGAATATAGATCCAAACGCCGCCCAACTGGCTGCCATCGCCATAAGTGCGGTTGTTATGAACACAGCTGCGATCGGTTGATAACTTATCTCGTCTTTGTCTTTTGGTTCTTTGCCAAAATACTCGCGCAGAGCTTCGTACCCACCGATCCGCTTTCCGTCGATGAAGGTCTGCGGCGTAGTCCTGACATTGTGTTCCTTTTTAAATTCCTCAGTCTCGTTGTTCGATCTAAGCGGGTAATCCTGAACGACGAGACCTTCGCGTTCCAACAGGTCTTTCGATTTTAGACCATAGGGACATAAGTGATCATCCATGACCATTCGGTAGAGTTCGGCAGTCTGAGACATCTTGGTATCTTACTTTCCGTCGATTTCCGGCGTGGCCTTGGGGCCACCGTTTAGATCGGCGATCAGAGCCTTCATTTCGGCGATCTCTCTGCGCTGGGCTTCGATAATACTGTCAGCAAGTTTCCGCACGCGAGGATCGGAAATCTCGGCCCGCCCACTGGTCAGAATAGCAATTGAGTGGTGGGGAATCATTGCTTCCATCCAGGCCACGTCGTGAACGGTCGTTTGGCTTCGAACAAGAAATAGCCCTAGCGCAAACAATAGCGCCGCGAAGGCATAAATGCCGACATTCAGCGCCGTATTCTTATACATGTCCAGCATGAAGCTCAGCATGACAACGATCATACCTGCGGCCATGATCAACGTCATGAACAGCCGCGTCTGGCTCCAGTGGACGTGATCCCATTCAAACGTGTTTAAGTACATGAGGCCGAACATTACGATCGCGGACGTGGCGATCATTGCGGCAAATTTTTGATATGGAGACATGGATTTCCTCGCGCCGACAGATCTAGTAGATGAACCCGTTGCTGGTCGAATTCGCCGCGGCTGGGCCCGAAAAGAACCTTGCGGCCACCAGAGAAAACGTGTCAGCAACGCGGTTCATAAATTGTACTTTATTCGATGGTCACAACGGCGGTGCCGAGATAGCTCCGCCTTCGTTGCAAGCTCGGTTTCGCAAGCTCTGGCAAGTGTCGCGGTCATGAAAAAGTGATATCAAGACCGGCTTCTTTCCAAGCCTTCAAACCACCATCGATTGCCGTTGCATCGTATCCCATCGTGCGCAGCGTGTTTGCTGCCAAAGTCGCGCGCACGCCACTAGCGCACAGGACATGCACTCGTTTATCGCGGGATCGGCAAAGCTTGGTATCTTTTGTTTCTGCTTCATCGCAAGCCTTTGTTTCGAGGACGCCACGAGGAACGTGCAGTGCATTCTCGATGCGACCCTCTTTCTCAAGCTCAGCTGGCTCTCGAACATCGAGGATAACATCTCCATTGCGGAGAGCCGCCTGTGCTTCCGTCGCGCTCACTTTGGAAACGTGAGCCTCTGCGTCTCGAACGAGCTCTTTTAATGTTTTCGACAAGATGGACTTACTCCCTAGAATCGATTGACGGGTAGTTTGAGGTAGCTATGACCGTCTGCTTCGGCATCCGGCAAACGGCCACCGCGGAGATTGATTTGCAAGGCCGCCAGCATGCGGTCTGGTAGTGACAGCGTTTTGTCTTTGTCGTTGCGCCGCCCTATCCATTCCTCCCGCCTCGTACCTTCCTTGACGTGAATATTCTTGTCCAAATGCTGCCTGACGGTTGCTTCCCAGGCCGGTTCATCGCGGTGGTCGCTGCCGTAATCGTGTCCAACGAATAGACGCGTACCTTCCTGCAGTGACAAAATCGTTTGAATGGAGTTCCACAATTCCGATGTGGACCCGCCAGGGAAATCGGTTCTGGCGGTTCCAGAGTCCGGGTACATCAGCGTATCGTGAACGAACGCGGCGTCGCCACAGACGTAAGTGATCGAACCAAGCGTGTGGCCAGGCGACAAAATGACACCAACATCCAGCTCCCCGACCTTGAAACTATCTCCGTCAGCGAACAGCTTCTCAAAGTGACGTTCTACCGTTAGAGAGTCGGGCTGATTGTAATAGTCGCACCATAAGACCGCGATTTCTCGCACCTTTTCGCCAATTGCGTTTGGAGCCCTTGTCCTTTCAGACAGTATCGCCGATGCCATGAAGTGATCCGCGTGCGGATGCGTATCGAGTACCCATTCAACGGTTAAGCCGCGCTCCTCAACGAGTGCAAGCACCTGATCGATGCTCCGCGTATCGGTTCGATAGGATTTTGGATCGAAGTTCCATACCACGTCGATTACTGCAGCTTTACTGGTTGCGGGATCGGCACAAATGTACTGGATCGAGCCGGTATCCGGTTCGTAAACGCCGAACACGTCGGGGCTTCCATTTCCTTTTGACTTCGAAAGTCGCACTACCGGCTGCTCAAGTTGCGAAGCTTCGTTCATCACAGAAAACGCGGGCTCCTGAAAATTTGCTTATGTAGTTAGTTCAAACACATGAAAGAGACCTTTGTTCCTGCGGCAATTGTCAGTTCGGCGCGTGTTAACTGGAGTGATGCTCACCGTTGCCCGCTGCGGACGTATGCTTGAGGACGTCCGGCAAATTTCTGAAGTCCGCATCAGGCCAACCTCAGACCTCGCAGTGAGGCAGAGTGCCTATCGTCGAACGACTAACTAAAAGCCAGGTCGCAAGCTGCCCGCAATCGTTGAAAATGCTGCAATCGAGCCACTACTCGAATTCGTGCAGGACGGCATCCTTACGTCTTCGCAGCTGGCCGAGCGTTGGCAGCAATCTAACGATTGTCTTTCCTACGTGCGTCGTCGTCAGGCGACTGCAATTCCCTTCAGCGATGTTCTCGTCGTTCTTCCGACTGTCTCGTGCCCAGGCTGCAGACCTTTATGACGACTGTTGCCGTGGGGTCATTGATCAGGAGGGCGAACCCCTTCTACAAGCGGTTTTCTGTCGGGAGCTGACGGCGGCCGGCCTTGAGCGTGAGCTTTGAGGTGGCAAATCGTGGCTGGTCGACTATGCCATCGGAAATCGTCCAACCCATCGGATCGTCCAGCAAGGCTATCCACAGTGCGGCCCTCGGCGGTGTGTGGAGCGCCTCGCGAGGGCCCTAGGCAGCCACGGGATGTGCTGAATGACGGCTACCGAGTGGTAAGCGGAAGCAACGTGAGGCGGTTCAGATCGACATTCATGACGCAATTCAGACTACCGGTCATGGGATGGCTCAGTCCGCTTCAGAGCCCATAAGCCGACAATCGACAGAACAGTCTTATACATTCACGTCGCAAACGTGCTGGTCGTCGATCAAACGAGCAGGAAACCAATTGCACTAAA
>JAJFHK010000118.1 GCA_021775655.1 Filomicrobium sp.
CTATGGCGCCGATCCGTTGCGCTTTACGCTTGCCGCGATGGCCGCCCAAGGACGCGACATCAAGCTCTCGAAACAGCGCGTCGAAGGCTACCGCAATTTTGCGACCAAGCTTTGGAATGCGGCTCGATTTGCAGAAATGAATGAGTGCGTGCGTCAGCATGACTTCGATCCCGCAAAGGTCGAAGCAACCGTTAACAAGTGGGTTGTCGGCGAGACTGAGCGGGCGGCTAAAGTCGTGACGGCAAGTATCGAGGCGTACCGGTTTAACGAAGCAGCAGGTGCGGCTTACGAATTCGTCTGGGGCGTTTTCTGTGATTGGTATCTGGAACTGATCAAGCCGCAGCTTTCTGGCGACGATGAGCATGAGAAAGCGGAAACACGGGCGTGTGTCGCCTGGACACTCGATCAGATATTGAAGATCCTGCACCCGTTCATGCCTTTCATTACGGAAGAATTGTGGGCTCACATGGTTGAACATGGAGAGCACCGGAAGTCGCTGCTAACGCTGTCGGAATGGCCGGAACTGGACGGTTTGGAAGACAAGACTGCGGATGAGGAAATTGGCTGGATCGTCGAACTCGTTCAGGAAATTCGCTCTGTCAGGAGTGAGATGAACGTGCCGGCGGGTGCCAAGGTGCCACTCGTCCTGGTAGGTGCAGATAAACCGCATCGCGAGCGTTGTGAGCGTCATGAGGATACGATCGCGCGTCTTGCACGGCTCGATGATGAAATTGACTTTGCTGATGCGGCGCCAAAGGGAGCCGCACTTATCGTGACTGGAGAGTCGACGGCCGCGATCCCGCTTGAGGGCGTCATCGACATGGAAGCGGAAAAGGTGCGGCTTGCCAAGGAGGTCAAGGAGTCTAAGGACCTCTTGAATAAGGAGCAGGCCAAGCTCGACAATCCGAAATTCGTCGCCAAAGCTAATCCAGAAGCAGTCGAGACGGCGCGCGAGCGGGTCGCTGACTTCGAAGGCAAGATTGCGCGATTGTCGGCGGCATTGAAGCGGCTGGGGTGACGGTATTTTCCGTTCGGACCACGTACTTTTGACTGCTGCTGGTTGCGCCAACGCGGGGGCTGAATCCAAGGCATGGAGCCGACGACGCTTGCAATCGCCGGGACAGGATTGTTCCTGGCTGGAATAATCAAGGGAGCGACGGGGCTTGGCTATGCTTCATGTGCGCTACCCTTTCTTGTTCTTGCGATTGGTCTGAAGCCGGCGATGGCGCTGGTGTTGGCGCCTGCTATTGCAACCAACATCAGCCTTGTTGTCACGACCGGTCATTTGCGCGAAACCGTCGAAAAATTCTATCCCATGTATTTCGCCATGGTGCCTGGCATCGTTGCAGGCCTCTTGTTGTTATTGTGGGTCGACCAATCGGTTGCAATCAAAGTGCTGGGCGTGGTGATCCTGTGTTATGTGCTGCTTGGGCTGGCGCGGCCGGCGTTCGCATTGGAGGAGCACCTGCGCAGCCCACTACAGGCACCAACTGGCCTTCTCAACGGGATAGTCACGGGGTTGACGGGATCGCAGGTCGTGCCCTTGCTGCCTTATGTAATGGCCTTGCAGTTGGATCCGAACCGGACAGTGCAAGCGATCAACATGGGCGTGATCATTTCAACGGCGGTGTTGTCGGTCGGGCTTTACTTTGCCGGAATTCTGACGATGCAGCTTGCAGGTGGGTCGCTTGCAGCCATCGTTCCTGCGCTGATAGGAACCTCGATCGGTGTTCGTTTGAGGGAAGCCATCTCGGTTGCCAGATTTCGGCAGATTGTGTTGTTGACGCTGTTGGGGATCGGGCTGGTGATGCTGTTGCGCTGACGAGAGAAGGTGCAATCAGGCTAGTCGAAGGCGGCGGGATCAAGTGCATTGGTTGCACTTCCTGCGAGATTTTCTGAAATCAGTGCGTCTTCATTTACGCCACGTGGATTGCTTGCAGCCTTGAGTGCAAGCGCAGTGTGGGCTGCTTGGGTGCGGAGCATGGACTGGGCGCGTTCAACGGATATTGCTTCGAAACGCACTTCGCCGCCCGGAGGAATCTGGACGAATCGGTCCATATCGACCGTCGTGAGCGTGGCGATCTTGGGATAACCACCTATGGTGCCTCGATCCGCCAGCAGCACCATCGGCTGGCCGCTGCCGGCGACCTGGATCGAACCTTTGACCGTGCCATCAGAAACGATGTTGTAGCCCTTGGCATGAGCGAGCTTTGGGCCATCGAGGCTGTAGCACATTCGGTTGCTGCTGATTGCGATGCGCCATCGGGTTGAGAGGAATTGGGATATTGTTTCGGGGAAGAAGTAGTCGTCCTGGGGACCGAGGATGACCCGAATGACATCATGTCGGAACAGTCCTGATTGTGGGTTCGCCGCGCTTCGCTCGCTGGGCCAAGCGGTTGCTGATGGAATTTCGAGAATGTCTCCTTCCTGGAGTCGCCGTTTAAGCGGGCTGCCGAAGCCAGCGCGTTCGTCAAGCGAGCTGCTCTCGTATTGAGGTTCGGCCAGGAGGCCACCTTCAAAGCAGAGATACGAAAAGGTCGCGCCGCGTGCACTGCCTAACGTGAGAGTTTCAGCTTCGCGTATAACGTGGGTCTGATCGAGTGCCGCATTTTTTTCGTTTATGGAAAGTGTGCGCGGAGCACCAGTCAGGGCGATCCGGATTGGGGCGCCGGAAATCTCGAACCTTGCCGGTAACGGTCCGATTTCAATTACTGGCGTGCCGACGGTGCAGTCGACAAGGGTGTTGCCGCGTCTGAGTGAGCCAGTATCCATGGCACCGGTGGGGGCAACCCCGTATCGCTGCAATCCGAAGCGACCAATGTCCTGAATGCTTGAAACGCCAGGCGCTACGACGATGAGCCTACTCATGGAGTGCAACATTGAATCATTTCGCGGCGTCGCAGATCATTGCCGCGCAGCGTTCACTTTCATGTGACCAAGCTTCCTGTTCGACAGGGTAAAATCGGATGATGTCGCCGGGATCAAGCAGACACATTGGGTGGCGGTCGGGCGCGTATACCTCAAGGGGCGTTTGTCCTATCCAATGCCAACCACTCGGGCCGACAACGGATTGCAGGGCGGCCTGTTCGCCACCAATCGATATAGTTCCCTTCGGCGCATCGGGCCGAGGGTGTTTGCGTCTTGGGGTTGCGAGTGATGGATCCAGACCGCCGAGATACGCGAAGCCAGGCATGAAACCGATCATGCAAACGCGATATTCAACTTGGCAATGACGCTTGATAAATTCATTCTCTGTGAGATTTTTTTCAGAAGCGAGCATCTCTAAATCAATTCCGAAACTCCCGCCATATACGACTGGCACTGACCATTTTCTGTTTGTATCAATTTGAGACAATTGTTGATTGTTCAAAAGCGGAATAAGGTCCCGTTTCAAAGACGTATAGCTTGTCATGAATGGATTATAGTGGATTAGAAGCGAGCGATAAGTCGGTACGGTTTCTATAACGCCTGCAATCATTTGGCGGGAAATGTTCCGATCGAGAGATAAGACGCGCGTGTTGATGTCGTCGTCTATATCGTCGCCAAACTCCACACTCAGTGCTGAATCGCCACATGCCAGGATGCGCGGGATTGTATACATCGACAACTCCAGCGTGTGCTTCAACGAGGCCGCTGCAGGCAGTTTGAAACGATCGTGTACGGCTTGCAATGCCCGAACGTCTGAGCTAACTGACCGGTTAACAAGTCGTTAACGATCAGGGGGGATTAAGGCCGCTTACGCTTTTGCTGTCAAGCCTATGCACGCAGAGCTTGTTATCGATGCTCTGCGTGTTTCATGCGAGATGCCGTGCTCCATCTGGGTCTGTATCGCGCAGTATGTTGTTTTCCAGAAATTGAGGTCGTGATGGGTTTTCAATTCGTCAAGAATGCCGAGGGGCTCTCGTATCCAAATCAAAAGATGGGTGAAGAAGTCGTAAAGAGTTTTAATACTTGGCGGTTTAAACGCTCGCATCCCTCCAGCCTCGAATTGCTGCAGGAATTTGTAGGGCGGGCTGTTTCTGCCAAAAATTCAATTCCATTCGTGCTTTATTGGGGTAAAGGGCTGCGGGTGCAGTCGGGCGTCAATGAGCGGGCCTGCCTCGATTACCTTTTGGAGATGGGGCAGAGAATAGGAAACGCTTATGGTGCGGGCGCCCATTTTGATATTCTTTATACCGATACGCACGCAAACCTGAATGGTCACAGGGCATGCGACATCGAAGAATATATGAACAATCTCAAGGCGGATTGCGGGAACGACTTTCGCGTTTGGAAGCTGAGCGATGTTGTCGCAGCGTCGAAAGTGAATGACTCGGATGTCGCAGTCATGCCTGATGAGGAGGTGACTGAAATGGTCCAACGGCTCGTTGGGTGTGCGGAGAAATGGTATCGTGGGGGAGGCCAAGCGGCCGATGGCGCGGAGCGCTACTTCTGGATGAACATGGTCGAGCGAATAGCCGTTGAGCGTACGTTCTCAAATTCCATTTTCGTAACTTTCAATGGCAGCGATATGCGTCCGTTGTTTCCACTCCAGTTGCCGATTTTCTATATGTACTCGGTCAAGAAGGGGACCAGCGTCAAGCCCTGGTTCATGGATGAGCCCGAGGGGGAATCAGCCATGGTGCCGCAGCGTCGTCAGGCTGTGAGAGCGTAGCCTATGTTGGTGGGATTGTCCTTCGCCGCGATGAGAACGCGGAATTCGGATAATGTGTCGTCGAGGGTCGTGAGAGCTTGCTTGACGAGGGTCCAGTCGAATTCCTCAGATAGTTCTGCCTCGTGCTCGATGTGCTTGCAGATCGAGGCCAGGCGGGAGGCGCCGACGGTTGACGCGCTGCCAAAGATTGCGTGGGCGATTTGACCTGCTCCGTGGGCGTCTTCGGATTCGATCAATTCGGCTAGGATGCTCCGTTTTGACTCGAGTTCGGAGACGAAAATTGCCATGAGCGGCGATGTTTCGTTGATGTTGCGGTCTTCGAAGAATTCATTGAGCTCACCGAATTCAATGACCGGTTCAGCGGAGGTGATGGCGCTTCCGCCGGACAGTGCCCGGGGAATCGCGAGCCTTCGGGTCGCTTCGACGAGCAGGGCCCGACGTATTGGTTTGGTCAAGTAGGCGTTCATTCCCGATTCGGTGACTTTCTCTTCGGTGCCGGCAACAGCGTGTGCGGTGAGAGCGATGATGGGAGTCGTCTTGTTTTGTCCATCGCCATCACGGATTTCACGGGCGGCCGTCAGTCCATCCTTTTCGGGCATCGAGATGTCCATGAGGATAAGGTCGTAGGGCTCTGAGTCCGCACGTTCCACAGCTTGATTGCCGTTTTCGGCGTGGATGACCTCATGGCCTTCTGCAACAAGGTACTGCGTGCTGATATATGCGTTGGTGGGGTTGTCTTCTGCCAAGAGAACGCGAAGGCGGTTCAGCTTTGTGGTGCCGGTGGTGCCTTCTGACGTTCTGTTCTCGGCCAATTCGTTTGAGATCTCGAAGGTCAGCTCGAATGAGAAACAGCTTCCATTTCCGTATTCACTCTCAACCATGATGCGGCCACCCATGGAGCGAACTATTTGGTCGCAGATTGCGAGGCCGAGGCCGGTTCCATCAGTGCGTCTGGAGAATGTCGAATCGAGTGATTTGAACTTCTCGAAAATAACGTTCTGCTTTTCAGTGGGAATACCGATTCCGTTATCAGAAACCGCAACCCGCAATGTCGCGGTGTTGTCATCTTGATTGATGAGGTTGCCGATCAGTTTGATCGTGCCATTGCTCGTGAACTTGTTAGCGTTGGACAGGAGGTTAATCAAAACCTGTCGCAGGCGGACAGGATCGACCAACACAGACTTCGGCAGGTGTTCCGAGATGTCGAGTACGAGTTCGTTTCCTGCATGTTCGGTCATCGGCCGGAAGAGTGCTTCCAGGTTGTCGAAAATCGAGGCAAGCGATTGTGGGCTTTGTTCAAAGTCGAACTGGCCGTCTTCCAGTTTCGAGAAGACCAGGATGTCATCGATCAGCGATAGAAGGTATTCGCCGGAACTTTCCGCAATATCTAGATGTCGGGCGGCGGCCTTTGTCTGAGGTTCAGTTTTTATCAGGTCGAGTGCGCCCAGGACACCGTTCAGCGGCGTGCGGATCTCGTGACTCATGATGGCCAGGAACTCGCCCTTTGTCCTGTTGGCGGCTTCGGCAACCTGCTTTTCGATCTTACTGCGGTTTTGTTCGTCTAGGAGAATGCCTTCGCGCTGCTTGTAGTGGATTGCCTTGGAGGTTGCGTAGATCGTCAGCGCGGTGAACAGGATGGCGCTCAGAATAATAGCGTAAACCCTCATCATCCAGGACGAACCACCAAGAACGACGACCTGCAATGGGTAGCCGTCGATCGGGACCTTGGCTGAAATCAAAGTTGTGTCTTCCCGACGAGTTATTTCGGTCTGTACGGCCGAGCCTTCAGAGCTAAAAGTTCGGTTGTCGGCACCTTTCGAAAACGGCTTCCCAAGCGTCGATGCGTAGTCGCCGGTGCCCGCGCGGATGATTCCGTCGTTGCCAGTAATGACGACGCCACCCTGTTTTCCGAGGTCAAGGTTGCCGTAAATTCTGGTCAGCTTGGCGGGGTCGAGAGAGACGACGATGACGCCATCGAAGTTGCCAGCGTCATCGAGAAGCGGGCGTGTGTACTGCACGCTCCATTTTCCGGAAGCG
>JAJFHK010000119.1 GCA_021775655.1 Filomicrobium sp.
GACAAGACGGAATCACTGTTCGCCTGCTATCTCAACCGACTTTTGCAACAAAATCGGCCCATCGCAACATCGCGAGATGTCCGCTCGCAGGGCGAAGCACCCGCTTTCTGCGTGTAGCCACCACCCCGTTACAGAAACGAATAGGGGTCGACGTCGATTGACAGGCGATTGTCGCCTTTCAATGGTGGCAGGCGGGAAATCCATTCTCGCAGGTAACCCTGCATATCTATTTCGCGTGGCGCCTTGACGAGAAGCCGCCAGCGATGGCGTCCGCGGATTACCGCAATAGGCGCTTCGGCGGGTCCGAGCACGGACAAGCGTTCGGCTGCGGGCGCACGGTGCGCGATATCACGGGCGATCAACTGGGCTGTCTCCTTATCGCGCGACGAAATAATGAGGGCGGCAAGCCTTCCGTAGGGCGGAAGCATACCTGCTTGGCGTTGGGCGATCTCCCGGTCGAGGAAGGCTTCGCGGTCGCCGGAAATAATCGCCGCCATCACCGGATGTTCGGGCAGGTGCGTTTGGATGTAGGCGCGACCGCGGATCAGCGCGCGGCCGGCACGTCCCGTCACCTGATGAAGAAGCTGGAAGGTCCGTTCACCGGCACGCGGGTCGGCGCCCTGGGCGAGGCCAAGATCGCCATCTACGATACCTACGAGATTGAGGTTGGGGAAATGGTGGCCCTTGGCCACCAATTGCGTGCCGATAATGATGTCGGTCTCGCCTGTTTCGATCTCCTTGATGACCTCGCGCATCTCGGTGAGGCTAGGAATCAAGTCAGAAGAGAGCAGCGCGACTCGCGCATCCGGAAAGCGTTCTACGACTTCTTCGGCGACCCGCTCGACACCGGGTCCGCAGGCGGTCATCGAGCCTTCCTCGCCGCACTTCTGGCACTTGTCGGGAACAGGCAGCGAGAAGCCGCAGTGATGGCAGTTGAGGCGCTTCTTGAAGCGGTGCTCGACAAGCCAGGCGGTGCATTGCGGGCATTCAAGCCGATGGCCGCAGGCGCGGCACAGCGTCAACGGCGCGTAGCCGCGGCGGTTTAGAAACAGAAGGCTTTGCTGGCCGCGCTCCAGGCACTCGGCCATTTCGTTGACAAGGCGCGGGGCCAGCCAACGTCCTTTGTCGGGCTGCTCAGTACGCAGGTCTATCGCTTCGATCTTGGGCAACTCGGTGCCTGAAAAGCGGCCCGGCAAAACGAGGTGGCGATACTTGCCGGTGCGCGCATTGACATGGCTCTCAATCGCCGGAGTGGCGGACGCCAGAACAACCGGGAAGTTACCCATGTGAGCGCGCACGACGGCCATGTCGCGGGCGTGATAGTTGACGCGGTCGTCCTGCTTGAAGCCTCCATCGTGCTCTTCGTCGACCACGATCAGTCCCAACTCCGGATATGGGAGGAACAATCCTGAGCGTGCGCCGACAACAACGCGGGCTTCTCCCGTGGCGACAGCTTTCCACAAGCGTCCGCGTTCGGCTCCTGTCAGTGCGGAGTGCCACTCAACGGGTGCGCATCCGAAGCGGGACTCAAAGCGCCCGAGGAATTGGCTGGTCAGCGCAATTTCGGGAAGCATGATGAGAACCTGCCGGCCTTTCTGCAGTGCGCGTGCAACAGCTTCGAAATAGACTTCCGTCTTCCCGGATCCCGTCACACCATCGAGCAGGGTGACGGAGAAATTTGCGGCGTCGACAGCAGAACGCAGCCCTTCGACCGCGCGCTCCTGGGCTTCGCTGAATTCAACGGTCGTGTGCAGCGGCTCGGGCCGAGGACAGCGCTTCTCAGGAATGGCGGCTTCAACCAGACATCCCGCTTTGACGAGGCCGTCAATGACGCCGGAGGTGCATTCGGCAGCTCGGGCGAGCGTCGCCTTCGGGCGAATGAGGCCGTCGGCGGCAATCTCTAGTGCACGTTCACGGGCGGGCGTCATGCGCGGAGGAAGGGCGGCGCCGGGAACATTGGTGACGCCGAAGCGAGGCTTGGGCGGCTCGAAGACCTCGCGGGCCGACATCATCATGCGTGAGACCATGCCCAGCGGACTAAGTGTATATTTTGCGATCCATTCGGCAAAGCGCAGTGAGATCACGGGCAGGGCTGGAGCTTCGAGCACCTCAAGAATTGCTTTAAGCCGCTTCGGATCGACCTTCTTGGCACTCGCTTCTCCGCATGGAGCGTCCCAGACAATTCCGATCCGGGTCTGATTGCCGAAGGGAACCGTGACAAAACTGCCTGGTGGCGGCGGGCCGCCGTCCGGTGGGAGATAATCGTAGGTCTGATCCAGGGCGACGGGCAGCAGGACCGGCACGACGAGTGGCGCCGGCGCAGAATTGGCACCCGCGTCTATTTCGTTTACCCCAAGATCGAGTAGGTTATCCAATCTGGCCGCCGCCGCTATAAAGCGCTAGTGAAGTGGATCAGTAATTCGTTCAACATACGCGGTAGCCTCTCAAACGAACTTTTGGTCCTAAAACCTCACTAGAATCATAGTGTTGCTAGTGTTATTCAGAGCCGTAAATTCGCTCCCAACAGAGCAGCGTGGTATAGCGAATTCCTGACTCATCACACTAGAGATGCGAATCAAAGGAACAGTAGGCCATCCGATAGGGCAAGCCTGGGGCAAGGGACAGTTATGAAATTCTTCGTCGACACCGCAGAAATTAGCGAAATCAAGGAACTGGCGGCAAGTGGCCTCGTCGACGGTGTGACGACGAATCCTTCGTTGATCGCCAAGTCCGGCCGTAACTTTAAGAAGACGATTGCGGAAATTTGCGAAATCGTACCGGGGCCGGTCTCAGCCGAAGTTGCAGCTACCGATACCGAGGGCATGCTGGCGGAGGGCCGAGAGCTGGCAAAGATCGCCAAGAATGTCACGATCAAGGTGCCGCTGACGCTAGAAGGGCTGAAAGCGTGCAAGGCACTTTCCGGCGACGGGCTGATGGTCAACGTGACGCTGTGCTTCAATGCCAACCAAGCTCTGCTGGCGGCAAAAGCCGGAGCGACGTTCGTCTCGCCCTTCATCGGCCGCCTCGACGACGTTGGCCAGGACGGTATGCTGTTGATCCGCGAGATCCGCCAGATCTACGACAACTACCAGAACCTGACGACGGACATCCTGGCTGCTTCGATACGCACAGTGAACCATGTGCGCGAAGCCGCACTCATCGGTGCCGATGTCGCAACTGTGCCGCCTTCGATCCTCAAGGCGCTGGTGAAGCACCCGCTAACCGACAAAGGGCTGGACGCATTCCTCTCCGACTGGG
>JAJFHK010000120.1 GCA_021775655.1 Filomicrobium sp.
CTTGGCGCGATTATCCTCCTCGCCCTGTTCGACATCGTGCGACGCTATATTCTGACGCGCATTGGCATGCGCCTCGAAACGGAACTCGGTGGCCCACTACTTGCCGCGTCCATCGACCAGTCCGCCAGCGGAAACGGTTCCGACATTCAGGCGCTACGCGACCTTGGCAGCGTGCGCAGCTTTGTCTCCGGACCTGTCGTCCCTTTGTTGTTCGACCTTCCGGTAGCGCCGCTTTATATTCTGATGGTGTTCCTCATCCACCCAGATCTCGGCTGGATCACCATCGGAGGAAGCATTCTCCTTCTCGTTTTCGCGCTGGCCAACCAAAAGCTGACTGCGGCACCGTTGTCGGAAGCAAGCGGCCACTCGATGGTTGCACTTGGCAGGGCACAAGCCCATACGCGAAATGCCGATGCCGTCCGCGCAATGGGAATGCTCCCCGATTGCGTGCGGGCCTGGGGCGAAGAAAATCGCAACGCTCTATCCAGCCAACGTATCGCAAATGACCGCAATGCAATAATCTCCGGTTTATCGAAATTCGCACGGCTGATCTTGCAGATCGCGATCCTCGGCTGGGGTGCGTATTTAACCCTCGGCAATGAAGTCACCGCCGGCATGGCGATTGCTGCGTCCATCATCGGCAGCCGCGCACTTGCACCAATCGAAGGCGCGATTGAAGGTTGGCGAGGATTGTTGTCCGCGCTGCAAAGCTATCAACGCGTCAGGCATGTACTTGCCCGCGCAACGGCCCGCTCGGAACGCATCGAGCTTCCCGTTCCCCAAGGCGACGTCGCGGTTGAACAGCTCGCCTATGTTGCACCTCAATCGAGCGACGCAATCATCAAGGGCATCACCATTGACGTTCCTCGCGGCACTCTGATCGCCTTGATCGGCCCAACTGGCGCCGGCAAGTCGACGCTTGGCCGCATGCTGGTTGGCGCCATCGCACCCTCGAATGGAACAATCCGCCTCGACGGAGCCGACCTACAGAACTGGGATGCACTTCAGCGCGGAGAATACATCGGTTACCTTCCCCAAGGCGTCGAATTATTTCCCGGCACCATCGCTCAAAACATCGCACGACTACGCGACGACGCAACTGACGAAGCTATCGTTGCCGCAGCTCGTTTTGCAGGGTCGCACGATTTGATCCTGCGCCAGAAGAATGGTTACGAGACAATGGTTCAACTCGGAGGCATGCCGCTTTCGGGTGGCGAACGCCAGCGTGTCGCATTGGCGCGTGCATTCTATGGCTCGCCAAAGCTGGTCGTTCTCGACGAACCCGACGCGAACCTCGATAGAGACGGTGAAACCGCACTCGCCAAATGCCTGCTTGGAGCAAAAGAGCGGGGCATCACCACAATCATCATCACGCAGCGCCCGGCCATGCTTCGCTATGTCGACCGCATTCTTGCTCTCACCGACGGCAGGGTCGAAGCCTACGGTCCGCGTGAAAAACTCTTGCGCCGCCCTGTCGAAACACAGCCCGCCGCCAACCAGGACCCGACAGCGCTGCCCAACACGGTCGCCGGATCACAGTCGGTCAGAACGACCAAAGGCGCGACCGCAAACTGATCGAACCCGTGCACGCAGAAGGTCGACAACGGATCACCTCACAGCGATGAAAAACGCAGGATATTGATGGCCACGAACCCTTCACCAGCCGAGCATTCGAGCAACGCCTTCGACGACTGGCACAGGCCAGTTCGACGCAGTTACTGGGGCCCGACACTTTTTGGTATCGCCACACTTGTCTGCTTGCTCGGCAGTTTCGGCATCTGGGCTTCAACCGCTCAGCTTGCAAGCGCCACGGTGGCCCATGGCGTATTCGTTGCAACCGGCACCAACAAGACGATTCAGCATCTCGAAGGCGGCATTATCAACGAAATTCTCGTCGCGGAAGGCGAAAAAGTTGAGCCCGGACAGCCGCTCGTGCGCCTCGATGCAGAAAGAGTCGGCGCCGAATTGCGTCGCCACGAATTACAGCACAGAACGTTGGCGGCAACCATCGCCAGGTTGTCTGCCGAGCAAAGTGGTGCAGCAGATGTCAACTTCCCGCCCGAACTCCTGGAGACCGACAACGACCTGGAATTCCAAGGCATCATCGCGTCACAGCGCAATCTCTTTAAGGCGCGTCGTGCCAAGCACCGCGACGAGATCAACATCCAGAACCGGCGCGTGTCTGCAATCGAAGAAGAGATCGGCGGGCTAAAAGCGCAAAAGGCAGCCGCTGAAGATCAACTCGAACTTCTGGATAAAGAGCTGGCTGTGAACGAAGGGCTAATGGAAAAGGGACTTGCGCGGCTGACCAACGTACTGCAGTTGCGCCGTGCCGCAGTCAAGCTGAAGGGCGACATTGGCCAGTTCACATCAAACATCGGTCAGGGCCGACAGCGAATTCTCGAAACCGAAGCAGAAGTTCTGTCGATCAAATCGCGTCATGCCCAGGAAATGGCCGATCAGTATCGCGAGGCCCGTACAAAACTCGACGATGCCGCCGAACGCCTCAAGACCGCACGCGACATTGACCGAAGGCTCACAATCACAGCACCAGTGCGTGGTATCGTCATCAAGTTGCACTACCACACCGCCGGAGGGGTCGTAAGTCCAGGTGAAAAAATCATGGACATCCTTCCCACCGACGAGAAGCTGCTCGTCGAGGCTTTTGTGCGTCCTCAAGATATCGACCAGGTGCGCCAAGGTCTTGCTGCCGACCTTCGGCTGTCCGCACTCGATCAACGCACGACACCGGTTCTATTCGGCGAAGTCAATTATGTTTCCGCCGACACGATCGAGGGCAAACAACCCGGTGAACATTACTACATCGCCCGCATCAACATCCCCGAGGATCAGCTGGAAAGAATTAAAAACGTCGAGATTTCTCCGGGCATGCCGGCCGAGGTCTATATCAAGACCGGCGCGCGCACTCTGGTGCAATACATTGTGCGCCCGGTAACGAACAGCTTCTCGCGCGCTTTCCGCGAACAGTAAGCTAGTATCCCGATTCAATGGAATAAAGCCGACGCATTTGGGCGTTCCGCCGCAAAAAAGCTCAACTCTTGCCGAATGTCCGAACGTAATACCGTCAGGCGCCTAACTGAGGAACTGGACGTTGATGATGTTGAGAAGTGGCGTAATCAGACTTTGTATCGCGGCCATTTTCTTAGTTGGATTGCAATCTGCTGGTGCCAACGCCGACGATGTCACTCTTCGCATGAAGGGCGGCGCCTTCGAACTCAACGGCGATCTGAAGGCTTTTGACGGAAAGAATTATATCATCAAGTCCCCCGACCTCGGACTTGTTGAAATGGATGCATCCCGCTTCGATTGCATTGGCGAAGGATGCCCAAAAAGCGGCGGTAACGGCATTGTTCCTCAGATTACCGGCGCAGCAATCGCCCCCTACATCACCACCGGAAACCTCGGCTCAGCTACGCTGGTTGGCGGTAGCGCCATCGGCACGCAGTTTGTCCCCGAACTGGTCGCCTCCTATGCAGCAGCAAATGGCCTGACGTTGCAAAAGACCGTCGGTCGCGACGATCGCGATCTCGTCTTCACGTTTGCCGGAAGTGATGGTGCCACCGCTGGAATCCTTACAATAAAACGTCGTGGTGAAAGCGCCGGTATGAGCGCGCTCCATGAGGACGAAGCCGACTTTGTCTGGTCATCCCGGCCAATCAGCGACGAAGAGGCTTCAGGCTTTGCGCGCCAGGGTATAGACATGCGTGCGCCCGGCAACGAGCACGTCTTCGCACTCGATGCACTGGTCGTCCTTGTACATCGCGACAATCCTATTCTTTCTCTGACCCCGGATAGCATCGCTGCTATTTTCTCCGGTCAGATTACCGACTGGTCGGAACTGGGCAGTGCGCCTGGAAAGATCACCGTCTACGCACCGATTGCATCTATGGGCACGTGGACGACGTTCGAAGACACGATTCTCAAACCCCGGGGCCTGACGCTGACACCCGATGCAACGCGCCTGCCCACTGCAGTCGAATGGTCAGATGCAGTCGCCGCCGATCCCAATGGCATCGGCGTCAATATGATCGCCTACGTACGCAACGCCAAAGCACTCAACATCGAACAAAGCTGCGGGCTAATCTCCAGGCCTTCAATTTTCTCTGCTAAGACCGAAGAGTTCCCGCTATCGCGCAGACTTTACTTCTACACCAAGGGCGAACCTCGCTCCCGCCTCGCCCGTGAGCTGTTGGCGTTTGCCCTATCTGCGCGGGCTCAAGAAGCCCTAACCAATGCCAAATTCGTTGATCAGGCGCCCGAACTCATTCCCTTCCGCGAACAAGGCGGACGCATCGCCTATGCGCTGAATGCTCAGGACGAGGACTTCCGACTAGAAGTCATGCGCAATCTTCTCTCCGACATCTCTCCAGCCAGCCGGTTGTCGACGACCTTCCGCTTTGCTCTGGGTTCGGCATTCCTTGACAGCAAGGCGGAAGAGGATGTGCGTCGGCTCGCCCGCGTACTCAAGGACTCCTCCTACAGCGGGCGAACCGTTATGCTGATCGGGTTTGCGGACGCCGCCGGCAGGTTTGACGTCAACCAACAAGTGTCGCTTGCTCGCGCCCAGACCGTTGCCACAGCACTTGGCGCCGCTGGATATCGTGGAGCCGTAGCGAAAGCCTATGGAGAACTTGCACCCGTCGCCTGTAACGATACTCCAGGGGGCCGCAACCTGAACCGACGTGTCGAGGTTTGGATTAAGTAATCCCGATCGGCGTGCGATGCATTGATTTATAGACGAACCTCAATGGGAATAACGCGGCTTAGCTGCGGCAAAGAGTCGAAAACGACCTTGAGTATAAAAATAACGACGCCGAGGATTGTGTTTATGATGTGTACCCGAGCCATCACCGCGATTTTGCTGGTTGCAATCTCATCTGTACTTCCCTTGTGGCTCGCGGCGCCTGCAAACGCCGCATGGCAACCATCGAAACCGATTACGTTCATTGTGATGGCTGGCAAAGGCGGCGGAGCGGATAAGGCTGTGCGCTTTCTCGTAAAGACCATGACAGCGCGCAATCTGTTAGGAGTGCCTTTCGAAATCATAAATATCCCCGGCAACTCAGGTGGCGACGCGCTTGCTGAGCTTCAGCGCCGCCAAGGCGACGACCACGCGATCTTGTTCACGCTCAATAGCTTCTACACGACACCCATGAAGAAGCCCGAACTCAAGATCGATATCTCAAAATTCACGCCCATTGCCCGCCTCGCTCAAGACGTTTTTCTCTTGTGGGTCAACTCTGACCGCAAGGACATCAACACCATCGACGATTTCGTTAAGGCCGCGCGCGAGAAAGGGTCGGACTGGGTTATGTCAGGAACCGGAAGCGGTTCCGAAGACAATCTGCTAACCGACTTCTTCAATTCCATGTATGGACTGAACATCACTTATCGCCCGTTGAAGGGCGGCGGGGCGGTCGCCAAGGAACTCGTCGCAAACAAATGCGATTCAACCGTCAATAACCCATCCGAGCAAGCGAAGTATTATGCCGAGGGACTAACCAAACCGATTGTTGCCATAACGCCCGCCCGCCTCGAACAATACAGGCGCATCCCGACCCTAAATGAAACCGGCATGTCGTTTCACTACTACATGCAGCGTTCCGTCGTTGGGGCTCCAGCGATGAGCAACGGCGCACGTGCTTATTATGGTGACCTGTTCAAGAACCTGTTCAACTCGGCCGAATGGCAAGGCTACCGCAAAAAGAACAGCCTTGGGGGAAAACTGCTGACCGGAGACAACCTGAAGAAATACTGGAGGAAGCAACAGGAAAAGCACCGGCGCTGGAGAATGACAATCGAAGTTCTGCAGTCCTTAGGCCCAACCATCTCGCAGAATTGACGCCGGTTGGTTGCCGCGGATGTTCAACCAGTCTGTCGGCCTCAACTCACCCCATCACATTCCCGGCAAGCAGCAAAGCCGCCGCCCTCAACCCAGGCCACAGCAAAGTTGGCGCCACGGGTATCATAGAAGATTCGGCTTTCTGACACCTTCGTAACCCTATCGACGCTTTGTACGACGGTTTAACGCGCATTGCCTTGCCTCGGCCTCGAATGTGCGGAAACGTACGCATCACCCCCACGATCGAGAAGATGAGCCTTCCACAATGCCCAGCGACCCGCAGGTCTCCAACGAGAACAGCCTTGCCATCGCATTGAAAGTTCGCGAGGAGATCGCGCGGCGGCGCATCACCCGGCAGCAACTCGCCGTCGATGCGCGCATCAGCTTGTCGACTTTGGAAAAAGCATTGTCAGGCCGCCGGCCGTTCACAATTGCCACACTGGTCCGGCTTGAAGAAGCGCTGGGACTGAGCCTGCGCGGCCGCTCCGACGGAAACGGCTCAGCAATGGCCGAGACGATCACGTCATTGGCACCGGAAAATCTCGGCTCGTATGCACGTCCGGCCGTCACATGGATCGAAGGCTCATACCTAACGCTGCGCCCATCGTTTGGCGATCACTCCGCCGTATACGCCTACCGTACCGAGATCGCCTGGGACGAAGGAACTTCAAGCCTTACCTTTCGCGAAGCCGAACGCATGGATCATGCCTTCACTCAGTGGGGACAAGTCTCGATCCCTCATCAGTCGGGACACATCTATCTCGTCACGAACCGTCACGGTCAATTCAGGCTGGTCGTTGTCTCAAGACCCCTCATCAATGGCGAGATGCTTGGCATCCTGACCACTCTCCAAGCCGGGCGCGGGGCTCAATTAATTCCCGTCTCGACGCCGATCGCACTGCTGCCGATCAAGAGATCGAAAAAGGTTCACTTTGGCCGCATCGGCAAAGGCCATACTGCCTATAACGAATACAACACTGCTCTGCGCCGTGCCGTCGACGAACCCTTCGCATTGCTATTGTCTCCGGGTCGACGCTAAACAGACCGCCGCGAATGGACGAGGTGATCCTTTACATCTCGCCGGTCTGCATCCATACGCAGCTTCTTCAATTCGATCAGACCACGATTCAATTCTGCGCCCAGAATGATAATGACCGCAGTCACTTGGAAGAAAATCATGGCCACCATCAGCTGCGAGAGTCCGGCGTAGAACCGGCTGTAGTCACTGAACTCAAGGTAATAAGAATAGAGCCCGGCAACCGCCACCCACAAAAACGTCGACAACGCAACGCCTGGAAGCACGTCGCGCACAGTGCGTTTGCCGGCAGCAAGCCACAGGTGCAAAGCAAGAAGCTGCGTACCTATCACTGCGCCGGCTAGCAGGTAACGAAACCCGAATGCCATCCAAGTCGAGTCGAGCAAGGACTTCAACCACGAGGGTTCGAAATTCGCGGCAACCCCTGGGCCGACGATAATGGCCCACGTCAATACCAGCATCGACAATGCGCTGATAAGCACAAACAGCATGCTCCGCATCAACACCAGCGGGTACATCAGCGTTTCATATTCACGATAAGCTCCGTTCAAGGCTGCACGCATTGTCTCTATCGCACTCGTCGCAAAGAACAGCGCAATGCCGCCACCGACTGTCAGGAGATCGATGCGGGTGTTGCTCATGATTGAAACGACTTGCGGAGCAAGCACGCTGGCAACGTCCCTAGGTAAAATATCGAACAAGTGCGCGACTGCGTCCTTCGCCAATTCTGGCGTACCGATAAGACCGGCAAGACCGGCAAGAAAGATGCAGAACGGAAAGATGGAGATGATAAACGAATAGGCGACCGCTCCAGCAAGCGAGAATCCGGAATGCTCGTAGAGTCGGTAGATAGCCTTGAGGACTTCGCTTCGTTCTTCGGACATTCCTGCTCTTTCTACTGAACCCGAGGCTAACTCTACCGCGGCACAATGGTTCCGGCAGCCCCGGCGGAGATAGAACCTGCACTAAGGTGCCAACTTACCCGATGCGTTACCAAACCAAGCGAAACACTACAATGCGGCGCTCTACGTTATGGACTGCGGAGCCGTCAAATGCTTGGATGTGAAGCGGTATCACCCCGGAATTCGATGCTTTCTGCGGCCTTGGCACTTCGAGTGGGCCCTGCAGCATGACGCGGAGCACATTTTTGATGGCGGATGTCCGCTCAAATCCACCGGATGCGAAAGGCGGCGGCAACGCCAATCATCATCCTTCCCTGTCGTCCAAATCTTCAAATAATACAGTTGGCGACGAACCAAAGGTTGTGATCCATACGACACCTCCAGAAAGTCGGCCAAGTAACCCGTCGAACCACGATCCGGTCAATCCCGATAATCTGACGCGTATTCGCGGGATAAATCCAGAGCTCGCGGAAAAATTGCACCGGATGGGTATTACCCACTACGACCAAATTGCTGATTGGTCCGCAACCGATGTCAGAAGCCTCAGTGCCGCACTGCAGCTGGGCAAATCGATCTATCGACAGGGTTGGATCGAACAAGCAGCCCGGTTGGTACTGCGCCGCCGCCCTGCAACCCCAAATAGCGGAACGTCCGGCAACCCGCATTCGGCTGCGTCGCCGCTCACACGGTCGAAACCAACGATTGCAACCCTGATCGCCTCCGCCGCAGCAGCTATTCGCGCGCGAACGCGCATCGACCAGCCACGCGAAACCCAAGTCGACATAGCTAGACTGCACGCAAGTGTCGATCTCACATCATATGAAACCGGGCCGCTACAGCCTGTTCGGGCAATATCGAAACCGGAATTGGACGCACGCATTGCGGCAAGCTTTGGTCAGATCGGTGCCGCAGTCGGACGAGCAGCAGTGGCGTTCCCAAAGCAGGCAACGACGGCTCATGCAATCAGCGAGATCGAGCCGCCGTCGCTTTCAGAATCCGTACACCTCGATCCGGAACAATCGCCGGTCATTGTAGACGCATCCCTCCCAGCCGCCGAAACTGAACCGGATCCAGAACCCGAGCCGCTAGAGCTTCAAGCCGCCCAAGATGAGAAGGCGGCAACTGCGCCGCCAGCTGTATTTCCTGCTGAGGAGACCACTCCTGCAACTGTGCCTCCGAAAGTCGTTGCTGACGCCGACATCTTTGTCGCCGCAGTTGAGCTTTGCGAGCCGAAAGAACCCGACAACCTTTGCTTAATCGCGGATATGCCCCAACGGGTCGCTGATCGTCTTGGCGTGCTCGGCATCCAATACTTCTCCGAGATTGCAGCATTCGACGCCGAAGACGTCGCAGCATTAAGCGACGACTGCGAACTTGGCGACCGCGCCTATCGCGAATGCTGGGTCGAGCAGGC